>CBDUQH010000073.1:0-6405 GCA_965369335.1 uncultured bacterium | reverse complement strand
TTTTTAAATTGTGTATTAATTTGGGATGCAATTGTTTCCCAGGTATATTTGGTTTCAACTAGTTGACGGGCGTTTTTTTTGATGGTTTGATAAAGCTTAGTGTCTTGTTTTAGTAGAGTAATTTGCTGGGCTGTGCTTTGGGGGTTGTCGACTTGGGCAAGTAAACCCGTTTTTTTGTGAGAAACAAAGTCTGGGATACCTCCAACAGGCGTTGTGACTACTGGAATTCCCGAAGCCATAGATTCGATAAAAGAAACTCCAAAACCTTCCCAACGTGATGGTCTGACAAAAAGGTGAGTTTTTTTTAGGAGTTTTGAGATCTCTTGGTGCGGAACACGACCTAGAAAAGTAACTTTTGAATCAAGATTTTTTTGGTTAGTTAATTTTTTTAAAGAGTTTTCTAAAGGGCCATCGCCGGCGATGATAAGTTTCCAATCGTGAAATGGGAGTAAAGCTGCGGCTTTGATTAATATATCGATTCCGTTTCTTGGTATAAGTGATGAGGTGGTAATAATTGTAAAAGGTGATGAAGATTTAGTTTGTTGATAGGTGAAATTTCTTAAGTTGACACCATTGGGGATAACGATAGGTTTGGAGGTACCTAAAGATTGGCAAAGGTTGGCTGAGTATGTGCTTACTGCGGAAATGGTGTTGGCCTGCTTGAGTGAATAAGCAATCATAGGGGTAAGCAAATTGGCGAAGAGTTGTTGAAAAGGTTTAATGAGAGGCCCTTTGAGGACAAGTTCTTGTTTGTGTAGAAGCGGATTTTGAACAGTTACGTAAAGTGGTTTTTTATATCTTTTTTTTATAAGGACAGCGATAGGAGCTTGAGGGAAAGATTGTTTTGCCCAAATAAGATCAAAATTGGTGTGGTTGAGGTGTTTGATTATTTGAAAATAACCAAACGTAATGTAAGAGAGGCCATAGAAGTTGGGTATTTTTGGGTAGTCGACTGTTACTACCTGAATTGATTTGGGGAGGATGGATTTGATGTGGTCGTTGGGACCTGTAAACAATATGAAGTTGTAGTTGTGATGGAGTAGTTTTAGTGTTTCTATAAGGTGGACCTCAGCACCGCCGAGTTTTTTGGGATCTAAATCTGCAGCAATACAGACTACTGTGGGTTTGTGTGGTTTGCTCATGGAGTAGTAAGCAAGTTATTTTAATGACTCTTTTAACCAATAATAGAGTTTTTCCACACCATCTTCAACGGAAGTGGTTGGTTTCCATTTAAAGTCTTTTTTTGCTTTGGAGTTATCACTAATGAAAACTTGTTGATCCCCTGGACGCTCAAGGAAAAATTTGGTGTTAATTTTTTCGCCAGATACTTTTTCTAAAAGGGTAATTAATTCCAAAAGTGAAACAGTGTTATCTTCGCCACCGCCAATGTTGTAGATATTGCCAGCGGTAGTGTTGATGTTTGTGACCGCTTTGTCATAGGCCTGAATAAGGTCGTTAATGTAGAGAGCATCTCTAACTTGTTTACCATTACCAAAAATGTTGATGGATTTTTTCTTGATAGACATAGCAGCAAAATGTGCTAGCCAACCTTGATCTTCGACACCTAGCTGATGGGTACCATAGATACAGCTTTGTCTAAAAACTATGGTTTTAATACCGTAGATTCTAGAATAATCTCTGGTGTATTGATCTGCTGTTCCTTTGCTACAACCGTATGGAGAGTGAAAGTCTAGAGGTTCAGATTCATCTATTGTGGCTTTGCCAATAACCTTGTATCGAGTTTTGTTTTCCTTAAGTTTTAGCCTGTCTAGATTTCCGTAGACTTTGTTAGTTGAAGCTGTGACAACTACAGCTCTTGGGGAGTTGTTTCTGACAGCTTCGAGAAGGTTTAAGGTGCCTCTAGCGTTTAACTCAAAGTCAGTCATGGGGTCTTGGATGGACGTGGTGACGGCCGTTTGTCCTGCCATGTGGAAAATAATGTGCTGACCTTTGACAGCTTCCTCTAAAATTCGATAGTTTAAGATGTCAGCAATTTTTACTGTAAGGTATTGGGAAGGATAGTTTTTTTTGAGCCAGGTTATGTTTTTTTTAACACCTGGTCGATGCAGGTTGTCGTAGACAGTGACTTTGGCTTTTTTTCCTAAATAGTGTGCTGCTAGGTTAGCGCCAATAAACCCTGCTCCACCTGTGATGAGAACGTTCATGTTTGTTTTAAGTTATATTTTGATACTGTTTGTTTATACACTTTCAGGGTCTGGCTTGCAATGGTGTCCCAGTCGTATTCTCTGGCAATTGCAATGGCTTGCTTGTGTTTTTGTTGGTAAATTTTTTTGTTTGTTAAGAGTTTGGTGATATTTAGAGCTAATTCTTGGTAGTTTTTGGGTGGATATAAAAAACCACCTTTTCCATTTTGAGTAATTTCTCTGGTTGGAGGAATGTCACTTGAGACATAAGGTATCCCAGCAGCCATGGCTTCTATTGTGACTAAACCAAAGCCTTCGACGATGGACGGAAGAGAAAAAATGTGGGATTTTTTGAGAACTTTCATGGCTTGTTGATGCGAAAGGCTTCCCAGAAATTCGACATTGCCAGTTAAATTTAGTTTCCGAGTGAGCTTTCTAAGGCTGTCCTCTTCAGGTCCTTGGCTGATGATTTTTAATTTTATGTTGGGGACAGTTTGTTTGATGATGGCTGTGGCTTTGATGAGATCGTCTACGCGTTTGTATTTTACTAATCTAGCAATAGTGCAAATGGTGGGAGATGGATATTTTTTGACGTTTAAATTTTTCATTTTTTTTGTATCTACACCACCATAAACCACTGTAATTTTTTGTGGATCTATTCCAGCTTGAATAAGTTTGGTCTTGGTCGATTGACTCATGGCGATAATATGATCCCAATTAAGTCTTAGACCAATCCATTCTAGTAAGTAACCAGTAAATGCTGTGAGGAAAGAAAAGTTTTCAAACCATGTTTTTTTATATATGTCGGGGTACCAAGCTATCGAAGGTACCCTTTTTATTCGTGCTGAAAAATAGGCTGGTAGATAAGTGACGAAGTTTGATCCTTCGATAATATCGGCTTGGGAGTTAATTGCTTTTATAGCTGCGGTTATAATATAAGTTAGTCTTGGGAAAATTGATAAGAAAGTTGCAGCTATTAGATTCCTTTGACGGTGGATTACTTTGACGTTGTGTTTGGTTTTTAAGTATTGGTAGGTAAAAAGATTGCGTGCTTCTACTCCACCACCAGATATGGCTTGTTTTTTTTTAGGAAAAAATTCAGCAATGAGAAGAATGTTCATTTGTCAGATTTACTCTTGTTTGGTTTTTTTTCATCTTTAAGAGCTAGCTCCCTGACTAGCTTGGTAATTTCGTGACGGGTATCTTCGATATGGATATGTGTCCTGAAAATGAGATAGAAAAGTAGAATAATAGAGAAATAGATAACGACGTCTGCTCCTCGGCCGATGCCGAGTTGATTGGCGATGTAGTTGGTGAAGTTGGGATCTAAAACTCCAACTACAGCCATAGAAAAGAGTCCAGTCCAAAAAAAGAATTCACCTAAAGATAAAGTGCCGCTTTTGACCTGGAGATAAACTCTAGAGATAGCGAAAGCTAGAAAAATAATTAGGAGTAGTTGGATGGGCTGGAACATGGTTGTAGGTACTAAATTTTTAAGTGGTGGCGCAAAGTTATTTTACTAGAATGTTTGATTGTTTATCTAAATAGTCTAAGGATAAGTTTAAAAATAATGTTGATGGCATTGGTGTTGGATTGGCCCTTACTTCTGGAATACTCGGTATATATAACCTTAATTGGTATTTCAACCAGTCGGAGTTTGAGTCTTTTTATTTCTGAAAAAAGCTCTGAAGAGACCTCCATACGGTCAGTTTTAATGGTGATGTTTTCGATGGCTTTGGGTCCAAATACTCGGAAACCAGATTGTGAATCTGAAGTACTTTGTTTAAAAAGAAGAAAAGTGAGAACATTACTGGCAAAATGGATGATTTGCCTGTCTATGGGTACTTTTCCTTTAGTTGACTTGGTGCGAGTGCCAATAACAACGTCAGCTTTGTTTTGTTGTATTGGTTTGATTGTTTTTAAAATATCTTCAGGATCATGCTGGCCGTCGGCATCGATGGTTACAGCTATTTGATAACTGTGCTTCTTGGCGAAAGCTAAACCTGTCCCAATTGCTCCACCCAATCCTCTATTTAAAACATGTCTTAAAACAAGAACTTTGGCTTTTTGAGCTTGCTCAAAGGTATTGTCTGTTGAACCATCATCAATGACAATGATATCGGTATGGGGAAGTTTTTTGAGAGTTTTTTTTATTTGTGAAAGTGTGTGACGGATGATAGTGGCTTCGTTGTATGCTGGAACAATGATTAATGTTTTTTCAGAGTTCATTTTGGTTGGTTTTGAAAAAATTTGGCTGTTTTTTCTAGCCCCTGAGCAAGTTTAACCTTGGGTTCCCAGTTAAAAGTTTGATTGGCTTTTTTGTAGGAAAGTGAGCTTCTTTTTTGTTCACCTTTTTTGGCAGGGCCGTGTTTTATTTGTTGTTGATGATTTATTGATTGTTTGAGATTTTGAACAAGTTGGTTGACACTAGTTTCGATTGAAGTGCCAATATTGAAGATGCCTGTTAGGTTTGGGTCTAAAGCAGCAATGTTGGCTTCAACAACGTCTTCTACAAAAACAAAGTCACGAGTTTGATTGCCTTCTCCGTTGATCACAAATTCTTGCCCTGAAAGAATTCTTTGATAGAAAATGGCAACAACACCTGCTTCGCCGTGGGGATTTTGTCTAGGCCCGTAAACATTGGCATACCGAAGAGAAACAAAGGGGAGGTTAAAAACTTCTTTGTAGTAGTGGAGATAATGTTCGCTTGTTAGTTTAGCGATACCGTAGGGTGATATAGGCCAGGCTGGATATTCTTCGGTGGTGGGCACTTGGTCTGCGTCCCCGTAAATTGCTCCTCCTGTGGAGGCCAAAATTATTTTTTTAACATTTTGGTTAGATTTTGCTGCTTCTAACAAGTTGAGTAGCCCAATAATGTTTACTTTTGCATCAAAACTAGGGTCTTCTATTGAAGCCCTGACATTGATTTGAGCTGCGTGGTGGTTGATGATATCTGGATTAAATTGATTTATGACATCTTTTAAGTTTTGGTCGTTGATGTCTATATTGTGAAACTCAGCTTTGGGATTAATATTTGATTCCTGTCCAGATGAAAGGTTGTCAACTATGGCCACCTGATGGCCTTTGGCAACATAGGCATCTGTGATATGTGAGGCGATAAAACCAGCTCCGCCAGTAACTAATATTTTCATAATAAATATTTTGATTGATGATTGTTGGTTTTAAGCTACCCAATACCCTCGTGTAAAGAGAATAGTATTGATGATTAGGAGTATAACACTAATAGTGATCCAAATTTTTTTGAATAACTTATTTTTTATTTGGGACAAAACAATAAACGAAGGGAAAAGAAGTAGTGTGTACCTAGGCATACTTGAAAAAGTTCCGGTTAAAGTGGGGGTGATAAAAGATAGAAATCCAAAAATGGCGTAGGAAATTCTGGTTTTTTTGAATGCCAATAGTGACAGGCCAAGAAAAAGCATTGAAAAAATAAATTCTTGAGAAACTGTGAAAAATAGGATTGATTTGGGGTCTACTGTAATTACCATTCGAGTGTATCTGTAGATAACCTGATAAAGGAGAATTAGCTTGTCGGCCGAGCGGGAAGCTCCAAAGGCCGGCTGGGCATTTAAGAAGTAGAATGCATCAGAAAAGTTTTGTTGGAGATAATACATGTAGGCTAATAATCCTGTGGCAGAGAATAAAGTGGGAAAGTAGTGTTTGGTTATGTATTTGGGGTTAGTGTTTTGTTTTTTGTTTGACTTTAGATATTGCTCCCACAATAAAGAAGGTAGTAAAAAAATACCTATTACCCGGGTCGCCGAAGCGACAGCAGCAACTAGAGCTGCTTTGTAAGGCTTGTTTTTTCGGGAAAGGTAAAAACTCAAGACGACAAGCAGTAAGAAAAAACTTTCGGTGTAGATGGCTCCAAAGAAAAAAGATGTGGGGAAAACTAGCAAATAAATGATGGTTTGAGTAGCGATTTTTTGTGAGTGATCTAGTCTTATTAGTTTGACCAAAAAATATAGGGCAAAAACTAGACTTAAGTGTGAAATCAACAGACCTGATATTAGGTAGTTGTTGGTAATGATTGAAACAAATCGGGTTAAGAAAGGGTAAACAGGAAAAAAAGCTTGAGTAAAGTTAGCAAAATAGCCATTTTGAGCGATACCTAGATAGTGAACACCATCAAAGTTGCCCCAGGAATAAAGTAGCGGTGATCCGTAAGGCTCCAAAACAGATTCTCTGTAAGGGAAACTATCTTTAAACGGAACAATTGTAACAACACTGGCCGCCACAA
>CBDUQH010000072.1:0-6466 GCA_965369335.1 uncultured bacterium | reverse complement strand
ACCTAAAGCTAAGACCTTATTAAATTTCTAATTGCTCTAATTAACCTTATTGATCTAAAACTCACTAAATTTTAGTAACCAAAAATTGGGTATTTTTTAGAGTAATTAGTGCAATTAAGTTAATTAGAAATTTCAAATATTTCCCACCTCATTTATAATGAAACAAATCTAACAGTTATATCAATAATATTTCTTACAAAAAGGAACCCATGGATCAACTTAAACTCACCCCCATTGGTGGTAGTGGCAATGTCACCAAAAATATGTTTGCCTACGAAATCAATAACCAAATACTTCTGGTTGACTGCGGTATTGGCTTTCCCACCGCTGGCATGCTCGGTGTCGATATCCTGATTCCAGACATTAGTTACCTAAAAGGCAAAGAAGACCAAATAGTCGGCATGCTCCTAACCCACGCTCACGACGACCACATCGCCGCTCTGCCTTATATTCTTCCCCAACTCCCTGACTTTCCCATCTATGCTTCTGCGCTTACTGGTGGTTTCGCCACCGACAGGCTCAAAGATTCAGGCTTCAAAAAAGAATTCAAGACTTTCCCAGACGACAAAGTACTAGAATTGGGTGCGTTTAAAATTGAATCAATCAAAGTTACCCACTCTGTTCCCGACTCTCGTCACTATGCTATTCACACTCCAGTTGGTACCGTCTACCACGGTTCAGACTTTAAATTTGACTTGACTCCAGTCGATGGAGTCATCAGCGACTACCAAAAAATAGCCCGAATTGGATCAGAAGGGGTCTTGTGTCTACTTTCAGACTGTCTAAGAAGTGAAAAACCCGGGCACTCTCTTTCTGAATCAATTCTCAAAGAAACTTTTGAGAGAGAAATCAGAAACGTCAAAGGTAAGTTTATCGTCACTGCCATGAGCAGCAACGTCCACAGAATCCAGCAAGCCATCGATGTCGCTCTTGCCCATGATAGAAAAATAGCTTTTATTGGCCGCTCAGTCGAACAAAACATCAAAACTGCCATCAGGCTTGGGTTTTTCAACATCCCTCAAAAAGCCATCATCAATAAAAAGAAAATCAACAACACCCCACCAGAAAAGCTTTGTGTCATTATAGCCGGCAGCCAAGGTCAACCAGAATCTTCGCTATCTCGCGCAGCCACTGGTCAGCACCAGCTCATCAGCATTAATCCAGAAGATAAAGTCGTTTTTTCCACTGAACCAATTCCAGGCAATGAAGACAACGTCTACACAGCTATCGACAACATCAGCAAAATAGGAGCCGAAGTTTCTTACTCCGACGTCGACGACAACCTTCACGTTTCCGGCCATGCCTCCGCTCTAGAACAAAAACTTCTCGTTGCCCTCACCAAACCCAAATTCATCTATCCCATTGGCGGCACTTATCGTCACATGGTTCAATACACCAGGCTTGCTCAATCTATGGGTTACCACCCCAAACAAGTCATGCTTCTCGAAGATGGTGACACTCTAAACCTCTCTCAATTAAACGTCACCAAAGGCAAAAAGATCAAACTCCGCCACGTCATGGTCGATGGTACCGGCATCGGTGACGTTGGCAATATCGTCTTATCCGATCGAAAGACCATGGCCGACAGCGGCATGCTCACTATCATTATCAAGCTCGACCAAAACAACCAACTTACTGGTGACATTGAAGTTATCTCTCGCGGTTTTGTCTTTATGAAGACATCAGGCCAACTCATCAAACAAATCCAAGACGAAACTATCCACAGCTTCAACAAATACCACGACCTCCACCAAGATTGGCCAGCTCTTAGGAGAAAAATTGAAGACGATATCGACAACCTTATTTACCAACAAACCCAACGCTCGCCTCTCATCTTGCCTGTCATCATGCAAGTCTAGCTAATCACCTTTACTCAAGCTTCAAGCTGCAAACATGATTCAGACTGTGGTACCATCTATGCACACATTCCATTATCGAGTTAGATACCAAAAATAAACTTATGGGCAGAAAAAAAGGCAGAAGAAAAGCCCCCTTCAAACTCAAACTCAAAAGAGACACAATGCTCTCTCTCGTCTCCATCGTCCTTTGGCTTATCGGCGCCCTCATCATCGTCTCTTTTTCAGGTCAAGGTGTTATTCTCCAAAAACTCCAAGCCTTCTTCCAACAAACCTTTGGCTTTGCCACCTTAATCTTGCCATACCTCTTTATCACCGCTGGCCTCATGGTCAGCCAAGTCAACTTCAAAGTCGCCAAACCCAACGTCTTTTTTGGCGGCATTTTAGTCTTTATCTCTGTCCTAGGCCTTCTTCGTGGAGGTAGTGCTGGAACCCAAATCTTTCTAAACCTCGCCACCCTTATTCACTCCATTGGAGCCGTTTTACTCCTAATTGCTGTCGGTGTCGCCGGCATCTTAATTATGAGTGAAGCAGCTATATCTGAAGTTCTTCAATACTTCGCCAAAGCTTTCTCCATTGGAGACAATTTAAAACTCCCCAAACCAAAACTTGGACAACTTCCCCTCAAAAACTCTGAAATCAAAATCAAAGGTGCGGACAAAAACATCGAAGTTGATGATCAGGAAGCACCTGAAAAACCCACCCCGCCTCAACCTTCAAACCAACAAACTTCTCAAGCTTCTACAAAATCTGGACCACTTACAGCCTCCACCACTAAGGACGGCAAACCAATTGTTTGGGAAATTCCTCCACTATCTATCCTCTCCAACTCTTCTGGAGGCAAAGCCGACCGTGGCGATATCAAAAAAAATGCTTCAATTATCGAAAGTGTTCTCGATTCTTTTGGCATCAAAGCTCGAGTTGTCGAGGTCAACTGTGGTCCAGCCGTAACCCAATACGCGCTAGAAATTAGCCTGGGTACCAAACTCTCAAAAATCACCTCACTTCAAAACGATCTAGCACTCGCTTTAGCCGCTCCCACAGGACAAATCCGTATCGAAGCCCCTATTCCTGGACGCTCACTTGTCGGTGTCGAAATACCAAACCACTCACCTGAATTTGTGACTCTAAGAACCATGCTCAACTCCAAGAAAATGAAAAAACACAAATCAAAACTCGCAGTCGCTCTAGGCTTAGACGTCTCTGGAGAAGCAGTTGTCGCCGATATTGCCTCCATGCCCCACGTCCTTATCGCTGGATCAACGGGTTCAGGTAAATCAGTCTGTCTCAACGCTTTCCTTGCCAGTATGCTTTTTAGAGCCTCACCCGACGAAGTTAAACTAATTCTTGTTGATCCAAAACGCGTCGAACTCACTGGTTACAACGACATCCCCCACCTCCTCACTCCAGTTATTGTCGAGCCAGACAAAGTTCTTGCCGCCCTCAAATGGGCCATTACCGAAATGAACAGTCGCTACAAGACATATGCCGAAATTGGAGTCAGAAATATAGAGGCATATAACGAACTTTCTGGTTTCCAAGCCATGCCTTACATCGTCATCGTCATCGACGAACTAGCCGACATCATGCTTTTTGCTCCCAAAGAAGTCGAAGAAGCCATCACCAAAATCGCTCAAATGGCTCGTGCCACAGGTATCCATCTTGTCCTCGCCACCCAAAGACCATCAGTAGATGTCATCACTGGTCTTATCAAGGCCAACATCCCTACTCGTGTAGCTTTCAACGTTGCTTCCATGGTTGATTCCAGAGTTATTGTCGATAGCCCAGGTGCCGAAAAACTTCTTGGCAAAGGTGATATGCTTTATATCCCTCCTAGCCAATCCAAACCCACACGTGTCCAAGGCACATACGTATCCGACAAAGAAATCAACGCTCTTATTGACCACCTCAAAAGCCAGGGTGTCGATCCTCAGTACACCGAAGAAGTCACTACTCAATTTCAACCCATGGCCATCAAAGGTAGTGGTGGCGCCGTCATCGAAGACGCCGACGACAAATTTGAAGAAGCAGTTAGAACCGTCATCAAATACGATCGTGCCTCAGCGTCTCTTCTCCAAAGGTCACTTTCCATCGGTTACGCTCGAGCAGCTAGGGTTTTAGATCAGCTAGAACAAGCAGGTGTCGTCTCAGCTTCTGATGGTTCTTCCAAACCCAGAGACGTACTAGTAAAATCTGCCGATGCATTCTTCAGTGCCCAACAAGGTCAGTAGACCATTACACATTCTTCAAAACTCCATGAAAACAGTAGGTGAAATTCTCAAACAAGCCAGACTCAAAAAGGGTTTAACTCTTAAACAACTAGCCCAAAAGACCAAAGTCAGACCTGATTATCTCAAACATATCGAAACTTCAAATTTCAATCAATTACCCTCAGCCACTTTTGTCAAAAGCTTTATTCAAACCTACTCACAGGCAGTTGGCCTTAATCCCCAAAACGTTCTGGCTGTTTTTCGCCGTGACTACGATCAAAACACCAAAGGTAAAATTATCCCCAGAGGTATGGCCAAACCACTTGCCCAGCCATCAAAAGTCTGGAACCCTAGAACCACGACTTTTTTTATTGCCTTGGTTTTAGTCACTTTAGTCGGCGGCTACATGCTCAAGCAACTCCTCTCCTTAAACGCCGCACCACAAATAACTCTAGCTGAACCAGAAGAAGGTCAGACCTACACCACATCTAGCATCGAAGTTTTAGGCAAAACCTCCACTGACGCCACCATTACCATCAACCAAAAACCAGTTACCCTCAAACAAGACGGAACCTTCCAAACCACATTAGACTTAGCACCTGGAGACCATACAGTTATAATCACATCCCAATCTAGAGATGGCAAAACCCGCACCCTTTCACGCTCC
Organism: uncultured bacterium; assembly: GCA_965369335.1. GTDB lineage: Bacteria > Patescibacteriota > Microgenomatia > UBA1400 > CAYNFZ01 > CBDUQH01. The sequence continues at coordinate 1,733 of CBDUQH010000072.1, read as the reverse complement.
ATCACTGTCACCACACCTTAATAACAATACAAATCTCAAGTCAAATTTTTCTTGATTCATGAATCTTGAATCTTTTTCTCTTTGACACCCACCTCAAATCAAGCTAACCTATATTTAGTCTAAATCACAAACTTTACACCAAAGATTGTCATTCTTGCGAAGCCAAGTTTGACTTGGTGAAGGCTGAAATCTCAGCCTATGAGTGTAAGATTCCGGACAAGGCTACTGGGTGCCTTTACCGGAATGACGCTGATCAATACATTTTTTTGATATTTGTTATTTGAAAATCGTAACTTAAACATATGGATCCATTTTTAATTTTCCTAACCGTTGTTATTACCTTAATCACCATCGTACTTGTTATCACAGGTATTCAAGTAATCTTAATCTTAAAAAACATCAACAATACCCTCAAGCGATTTAACAACACCCTAGACACCACTCACAGTTTTTTCCACAACTTAACCAATCCTCTCTCAGATTTGCAGTCCCTAGGTGATGGTGTCAAAACTGGGCTCCACGTCGCCGAATACATCGTTGGTTGGGTCAAACAGCGCAAAAAATCAGATTCAAAGGAAGAGGAATAAATGGCAAATCCCAAACAAAAAAACGGACCTGGATTTTTATTTGGAGTTACCATCGGAGCCGCTGTTGGTGCAGCAGCCATGGTCTTTTCCAAAACTAAACACGGCAAAGAATTAACCCAAAAAATTCAAGAAGAAATAGCCGACAAAGTCGAAAAGTTAAAGGAGAAGTATCCAGAACAAACAGACCAAATAGAAGAAGCCGTTGCCTCTGCCCTCAAAGAATTCAATCAAACCAAACAAGAAATCCAAGACATCGCTCAACAGACTTCTCAAAAAGCCAAAAAGACCAAAAAAGCAAAAAAAACTGCCTCCAAAGATTCGTCTTCCAAACGCCAATTTACTCGAAAAGGCAAAAACCTCTCTGAGTAATTTCAAAGTCTCAAACAATCAAGTTATGAAACGCTTCCAAATCAAAAAACTTGCTCAAATACCTCTTGAAGGCACCCATGACCTTCCCAATTCTCGCCAAACACTCGCTACCAAAGACGACCTAGTCACAGATAACATCGACGCCCTCACCAAAGGCATCCTTAAACCAGGGCAATACTGGGATTGGCACTCACACGATAATCACGACGAACTAGGCATTGTCCTCAAAGGTACCGGCATTTTTTATTGGGAAGACGAACAAGTCCAATACCACCCCGACGACGTCATCATCATTCCAGCCAAATCTAAACACTAATTCGAAGCAACTGGTGATCAAACCAGTGAATTCTACTTCGTCCGCATCCAAGTCTAGTTATTTTTTCTTATCATTAAATGCTACAAACATCCAAACCAAGATAGCAAAAATACTAGCTAATATGTAATAAGTGATAAATGGATCAATTTGTTGCATAGTTATTCTTCCATTAACTTGTAAGCTGCTAGATAAAAAATAAAAGTTGAACTTAGACCAATCGTTGCTCTAAGTATATCAAAACTCAATCCTCCAAAAGCTTGCCCAAAAAATAATCCAGCTGTGAATAAATTTCCAAGAGACACTAAACCAGAACCTAATATCTCTTTTCGTTTTGAAATCTTAGTGTTTTTCTCCAAACTACAAGGAATATTTTTTAAAACATTGACTTGCTTTTTAGAGTAATTGACTTCAAATAGTTTCTTAACTTTCTTTTTCATCTACAACCATACTACCACAAAATC
>CBDUQH010000071.1:0-6609 GCA_965369335.1 uncultured bacterium | reverse complement strand
CCTCTAATTATACCTCAGGTCTCGCTAATCAGGTTCCTCCTTTTTCAAACCACTTCCAATCTCCTACTTGCAAAAGTATGAAAATATATGATAATTTTTACTTAGCTTGAGGCAAGGCACCCACGCCGAACCCTCGGCACCTAAACAACCTATTTATTTCTACAAGGAGCTACACACCCCATGTTCAGTTCGTCAAAGGCACCAAAGGCTTTTTTTACACAAGAGGATCGTCCAACATCTCATCACCTTACCGATGAATACGTTCTCAACTCTGACCACCCCATTGCAGTTAGCCACATCGAACCCAAATCCATCGCTGCTCGTCCACCCACGGATGATGAAATCTGGGACCGATATTGCCCAAACAACTACTAGCTCCCATCGCTGTACACCTCAACACAACTCCGGTCGGTCCCCATACCAATCGGAGTTTTTTTTGCCCAAAACACAACCCTTGAATAAACCCTAAACCCCTAAATCTAGCCAACAAAACCAAGGAGTGTCCCCTTTCGGGACACTCCCCAAACGGCACACTCCTCACAAAAAAAGATAAAAAAAGAGCACCCGCTCAATTAAGAACTGGTGCTCATAGATACTTGTTGGGCAGTCGCGATTAAAACATCACATTCATCTGCTCTCCTGTGAGTGAAATGACCCGGAAACAACGAGCATAAGTCGCGTGTGGTTGTTTGAAAATGAAGACAAACTTGCTGTCAGTAGTTGGAAGAATCCGTAGAAACTCCAACTTGTTTGACCATTCATCACTGCTTTCAACCAAAATCCAAGCCAACTCTGCCCCTACTTCTGTTTTCATTCTAACCAACACGCGAGAGGGCATCCCTTTTGCTTCCATCACGCTACCTGCCTTCATCGTATCTTTATCACTAGACATCTCCAAATCCTCTCACTCGTCTAGCATCTTCCTAAGATTTATTACTTAGGTCTTAAAAAAGGGGGCGGACAAGAATAAATTTACCTATCTAGAGAATAGAAAAAACCTATCTCTATCTCTTCAATTTCCGAAACCGAATCCATCTTCATGTCAACGACCTGTACTGCGGTATTAACGACTTCAAGTCTATAGTTACCCTTTGGCAACCATAAAACCAAGCCATCAATCTTATTTCCAAGACACAGATCTTTCACAATCTTAGGATGATTCTCCTGATAAAGCACCAAGCCCAACGAGTCTCCTGCTTGAGCTGCAAACTTCACCACATGACACGGTATCAACAACTCCGCTAAAATCTTCTCTTCAGGCATACCTCACCTCTCTTCGTTTTAGTCCGCCCTGTAAAAAACCCAACCTTGCATGCAAATACACACAAAGCTCTGTTTCTCACAAGGCAAACAAAAATAGCGGGGGCGGTTAATTATAAAGAGTTTATCTTCAAACTAACCGGGCGGATCCCCCTTCTTTGGCATCTAGCCAACAGTTACGGCTTCAGGCGATTCCAAGCTGAACAAATCCAACTTGATCATCCCCGCTGCCAACTCCTTTACTTCATTGTGAACCACTATCAACAGCTCAAATACTTTGAACTGATAGTGAAGTTCTTTTGGAATCACAAACTTCAAAGTTACAATCCCTTTTTTGGGATTAGATATCTTTTCCAACAATTTGTCATTACCATACACACACAAATCTACATCAGCATATAGATGCAAGTCCAAACTCACAACCACCGAGTCTCCTCGCATATACGTACTCTTGTTGGTAATCATGGTTAGAAGTTCCAAATCATCAACTGCTTCAGAACAAACTAACCCCTCTCCAAAAGTCATAAAACGAGTGAACCGACTTCTCATGAGTGGAACTTTGTGTTCAATTGGCGTTTTCTTCTGTACAGGCATTTCTTCTCTTACCTTCTTTTACTAAAATCGTCGAAAAATAAAAACATCCGCCAGGTTTAAGCTTTAGTCATCACCCAGTGTCATCCTGAGTGAAACCAAGTCAGACTTGGTGAAACGAAGGATCTAGCATCAGCACCATCCTTCATCTTCAAAGCCCAAACCCAGCAAATGTTACATCTTCCTACTCCAACAAAAAAACGTGGGGGAAAAGGGATTAGGTCAAAAGGCGGTCCCCCACTGAATTGTAACTAGGCTACCGGCGGTCCTTGCCGAATTTTAGTGTCCATCTTTGGTACTACTTCGCCGACGATTCCGTATACCTCAAACTCGATGTTAAGTTCTAAACCTTCTGGGATCGACAAGTTTAGCAAAACTTGTTGACCGTCGTCAGGCATTTGAATCAACATCACCACAAAAGCATGGTCAGGACGAACAGAATGCCTTTCACCATCCAAACTGCAAACATACTCCAAACTCTCGGCGTATCTAACATAGGCTATAACACGCACTTCTGAACCCGCTTCTACCATGAACTTACCTGATTCTCCAATTTCAGCACCATGTACATGGACAGCCAACACTGACTGTCCATTTTCATGCCGTACCATTTGGTACAAAGGATCATCCAGAAATTGTTCATGACCTTCTTTAATAAACATTTGAACCATATTCGATCTCACAGCCAGCGGTGTGTGTGTCCAACTATCGAAATGTATTCCAGGCATTGCATTTCTCCTTCTCTTTCCCTCAATCCGCCAGGTTTAAGCTCTACTTTTTGTCATCACTCAGTGTCATCCTGAGTGAAACCAAGTCATACTTGATGAAACGAAGGATCTAGCATCAGCACAATCCTTAACCTCCAAAGCCCAAACCTCACAAATCAACCCAATAACTCCCCAAAACATAGTTGTTAAAGTGCATTTTTCCAGACCAGAATTTTAACATACTCAAACCAAACATTCCATGATAAAATATCCCATAACAAAAACTACCTCCACATTTATCGTCATCCTGAAACCGAAGCGAAGCTATCGATATTCAGGATCGAAAAACTAAAGTAGCCACTAAACATCTTGTACCTTAACTTTTGAGTGCAAAAACTCCTCTATTAGCTGTTTGTTTTAAAAAACGTTTTTTTGCCATCCCGGTAAAGGCAGCGAAGCAAGCCTTACTTGTCACGTACCGAATGGTATTGTGATCCACAATCTATACCAAACGAGAACATCTATCAGATTAGCAATGTCGGAGAGCAGAAACAACCCTTCTCTTCTCCAACATTGTTAATCGATCAATAGAAGGAGATAAAAGCCAATGACAGGCTTCCACAACGAACATCAGGCTCTCAACGCTCAAATGATCAGCACTGAATTTCACGCTTGGCTTCAAAGACTATTTGAGCTTCAACGCCTCTTCCCAAACGCAGACGAAGATCAACTCTTTGGACTGGTCGTCACTAGATTCCCTCACACTTTTCGTGAACTGATTCAAATCGTGAATGAAGCTGAACATATCTTCAAAAAGATACAGCTTTCCAACCCAGATGAAGCCATCGACGAAATTGTCCAAAAACTGCAAGTCAATGCAAACGACACAGAAGCACGTGATTTAATCAAGCTACTATCGTTTGAAGACAGCACGGCTTGCAATCTGATTCGGCAGGTTTTTCTTGAATTACAAGATTCTCAGCCAAATATGGAATGGCTATCCCTCTCTGCCTACCAGTTAGCCACAAGCCATTGGCGTCGTCTGGATGTGATCCATATAGTTCGCGACCTTGTTACAAAACCAATAGCCAACTACATCGGAACTCTTGATCCAGAAGAAGCCCGAATAATATTCGGTCGGTTACACGTCATCAACCAAGACTATCCCCATACAGATCGAATTGCCCAAGCCCTTGGCATTAAAATTCCTGATCTCAAAGCCTTAGCTGATGCAACATAATCGCCATTAACAATGCACTCAAGAAAAAGACTCCACGGCACCCGCACAACCTATCTGCTCGCCAAGGAGTCTTTTTTAATGCCACAAACATCCCATAAAATTGCTATTTCAAAACTATCGGTTAAAATAAATTAGCTCTCTCGCAGTTGGCGCACCCACGCTCCAACCTCGCGAGGCACCTTTCAATATCGAATACTAGGCACTCAAAACCTTATCTAATCTCAAACGAGGAGGAACCTAATGGCAGACAGTACTACACTTACTCCGCAACAAGTTGGTTTGACTTCAATCAAAATTGACTTCAGCAAGATTCTTCAGATTTTAGACTGTGAACCCAACGATGAGAACATGGCTGTTTTCCTCATGAACCATCCCACAGTACTAAACGATCTTGCTGAGAAAATTGATGCTATCAAAGCCACTTCTGGATTTGTTTTTAACAATCCAGCCCGACTCATTGGAGCTATCTTCAATGCTTCATGTTCAAGTCGGGAAAATGACGTGCAATATTTTCTCCAATCCTTAAAAGCCAAAAACTCTGATGGATACAAATTTGCCGTAAAAATGATCTCGATCATTAAAGACTCGATGGCAGAAACACCCCAGTACCCGGCGATCTCCAACAAAATCGCCCAACTGGAAGTGACTTACAAAAGCTACAAGGTCTTTATCGAAACGCTGAAAATCTACATCGGCAACCAAATCATCCTCAGCATCCTCGATCTGGAGAAATGCACCGATCTAGCCACGGCACACGATCTTCTCCAAAAGTACAGCTTGTTTGGTCAACCCATGCAAGGAGAAGATCACCGAAAGGTTTCAGCACGCTTCACCATTCTGGAAAAATACTAGTATTCATCCCTAAGACGCCACTTCTCCATTCTCCACCGGCGTCTTTTTGCTTTTCTAATCAACTCTGACTATTGTCACAAACCTCCCAACCGTCATCCTCATGAAAATCAGGATCGAAAAACACCTCGTCGCCCTAACCCTTCCAAATACAAAACAAGGTTGGTACACGCCATATGCAAAAAGCACTAGAGCGCACCAACCTTTGTTCAAACCGCGAATAGTTTCTCACTTAATTGTTTAACACACCGACACTACATTCAATCTCATCAACCCATATTGTCAGTTGAACAATCCTGTTGGCAGTACATTTAGGGACAAAATAGTTAACAGCCAAATGTCCATTTTCAGGCATTTGAATGATATTCTCTAAACCTCTTTCCCTAACTACAATCTTGATTTGAACGTCCACATTTGGATGCTCAACATAAACACTCAAAGGGATCAAGCCTTCTTCCACCGAATAATCGGTTATCACTACAACCTGACCCAACTCCTCTGAGCCTTTAAGGTTATATGAAAAAGGGGCTTTGTTAAACGGCGGTAACTCACCACCATTTATTAAAATTTCATAAAGTCTGTCGTGGTTTAAATGAAACCCCACTTCTTCGACAGTATCCACAGCTACAAACATACTTCATTTCTCCATACTTCAGACTAGGATATCGAATAAAATTTGTACTACCTCAAAAAACAACAAGTCTTTTCTATATTCCCTCCCTTGCGTTCTCGTCATGTTGAATTAAATTCAACATCGAAAAATATAAAGCAAAACACATTCGCGATCTATTAATGTGCTAAAAATCCCGACAAAAAAGACGACGTTGCCATCATCTAGTCAAGAAGAACCACACGAACACACATTCTACACCTTTTCCATCCAAATCCCAAACCCTTTTAGTCCAAAGTCTGGCTAGCTCTCTGTCTAACATCTTCCCAGGAATACGAGCTCAAACCACACAACACTTCAACAAACAATGCCTGTCTTTGCTTAACACTCAATTCCTTATACTGATCAACCCAATACTCAGAAAGCACATCAAACAGAAAGTTCACCGACTCTCTCCCCAAATCATTTTCTTCATCCAAATCGGGATAACTCAAAGATATTGAAACTTGGTTTCCCTGGTTTTTATTCATCCAACAATACACTTCTCCCAAGTCATCAGCTTTATCAAAATATCCATTCAACACACTACTCACATCAAATTTAAGCAATCCCGTATCCTCTCTTGTCACCACAAAATAATCATCAAGGGCTATTCCTCTACTGACCTTTATCTTTAACTCATCTTTTTCATCACCCAACTCATTCAACATCACCCCAAAAATCCCAATCATTACTCTAGCCTTAAAAAACTCTTCTTCCTTCTTAACAATATCCCTTTCAAACATTTTTTTTCTTCTGGGTAAATCACTCGCATACAAACTCATATCAACCCAACCCAACCAATCTGGTCTTTGCGCCAACGCAGTCAACATTCCCACTCCAACCTGACTCTCATGATCTAGATACACATAATCCCCTTCATCTTTAACCGCTAACTCTCCATCACCACCTTCACCTTCACTTCTATACAGATAAAACTGTATATAGTCTTTACCAGCTTCACTACTCTTACACACCCCCACCTCATAATCCGTTTCCAAATCCAGCTCTTCTCCTTGATTTAACAAGGCCATGTAAACCCTGGCTCTGAGCCCATCAATTCCATAAATGCTTTTATAATAATTATGTTCATACTCTTGTAGACTCTTTTCTTCTCCACGAACCAAGTCTCTAAACATAGACAATCTCTGATTTAGCATTCCTTCTGTATCTAAATCACAAACTCCATTCACATAACCCTCCACCTCAGCCCTCAAGGCCTGAGCATTCAGACCCAACCTTGTTGTGAACTCCAATTCCAATCCTGATTGTCCACCAATTCTTGAATCATTTTCCACTGCTTCTCTCAATTC
>CBDUQH010000070.1:0-6611 GCA_965369335.1 uncultured bacterium | reverse complement strand
GTGTTACTCGTAGTCATCGCCGCACTCTCTCCCAAATTCCTCCCCATCCTCCCCCTACCATTCTACGGACTAGAGGTATTTGTTGGTCTTATCCAAGCACTTGTCTTTGCCATGCTTTCATTAGTATTTATAAATATGGCTACAACCAGCCACGATCATTAATTAAAAAAGTCCATTTTTCGAATTTCGAATTTCGACTTTCGAATTTTTACAACTAGGAGGATATTATGGATAATCTAGCTGTCGCCCTTGCAATAGGTATCGGAGCTATCGGCCCAGGCCTTGGTATCGGCTTTATCGCCGCCAAAGGTCTTGAAGCTATCGGAAGAAATCCCGAAGCTGCTCCCAAAATTCAAACAAATATGATTTTGGGTATGGCTTTTGCCGAAGCTATCGCTATTTACGCTTTGGTCATTGCCCTTATCCTTAAATTTGTCTAAACAAAAAGGAGTCAACAATGGAAAAACTAGGAATTGACGGATGGTCTATAGCATTCCAAATTATCAACTTTGGAATCCTTATGTTCCTTCTCAAAAAATTTGTCTATGCCCCTGTTCTAAAAGTTCTCGACGAGAGAGCCAACAGAATTAAAGATGGACTTGATGCTGCCGACAAAAACATCAAACTCCAAAAAAAGCTCGACGATGAGTCTCAAAAAATTATGGCCGATGCCAAAAAACAAGCTCAATCCATAATCAAAGACGCCAAAGTCGAAGCCGACAAACTTCAAAAACAAGCCGCCGAGAAAGCCAAAACAGATGCCAAAAAATCTTTAGAATCTGAAAGACAGGCTTGGGAAAGTCAAAAACAAGCTCAACTTAAAAAGATTGAGTCTCAACTTTCAAAAACAATTATCGATGCCACCAACTCAGTGTTGTCTGGTTCACTCGACAAAAAACTACAAACTCAAATCATCGATAAGCAGATCAAAAAACTCGATCTTAAGATTTCTGCCTAATTAACTGATTAGAAACATCCAATCTTAGTTTAATCTAATCACTATTCACTAATCACTGATCACTACAAATGCAAGTCATAGTCGAATCAGCCATTGAGTTAACCAAAACTCAAAAAACTGACCTTGAGAAAAAAATCTCAACTAAGTTAACCAACCCTCAAATCACCTACAATATTGATCCCAACATAATTGGAGGTCTAAGAATCCAAGTTGGTGCCCAAGTTGTCGACTTAAGCCTCAAAGCCAAACTCAACCAATTACAACAAAATTTGTCATGAAACAAACACAATTCGATAGCAAAAAAATCATCGATAACCTCGCAGACAAGATTAAATCACCCCTAGACAAAGCCAACTCTCCTACAGGCAAAGTCACCTCTGTTGGAGACGGTATTGCCATGGTTTCTGGCCTTGCCGATGTTGGTATGGGTGAAATCGTTCAAATTGCCGGCAGCACTCAAGCCTTAGCTCTCAACCTCAACCAAACCGACACTGGTTGTATCATCTTGGATGAGGCTTCACACGTCAAAGAAGGCGATTTAGTCACCACTACTGGCCAATTGTTATCAATTCCCGTAGGTGACGACTATCTTGGCAGAACCGTTAATGTTCTTGGTGAACCTCTAGACGGCAAAGGCGAGATCAAATCTAAAACCAGATATCCTCTAGAAAAAGTTGCTCCAGGTGTTATGGCTCGTAAATCTGTCGACACTCCTTTGCAAACAGGTATCAAAGCTATCGATGCCATGATTCCAATCGGTCGTGGCCAAAGAGAACTAATTATTGGTGACAAAAGCACCGGTAAAACAGCCGTAGCTCTAACCACCATGATCAACCAAAAAGGCAAAGACGTTATTTGTGTCTACGTCTCGGTTGGTCAAAAAAGATCCAACACTTCCCAACTAGTCGCCACTCTAGAAAAATACGGCACTCTCGAGCACTCAATTATTGTTTCCGCTTCAGCTTCAGACCCTGCCGCCCAACAATTCATTGCCCCCTACGCTGGCACAGCCCTTGCTGAGTACTTTTTAGACAAAGGCAAAGACGTCCTAATTATCTACGACGACCTCACCAAACACGCTTGGGCTTACCGAGAAGTATCACTGCTTTTAAGACGTCCCTCTGGTCGTGAAGCTTATCCAGGAGATGTTTTTTACCTCCACTCACGCCTTTTAGAAAGAGCTTGTAAGCTTTCCGAAAAACACGGCGGTGGCTCAATCACTGCTCTCCCTATCATCGAGACTCAAGCCAACGACGTCTCTGCCTACATCCCCACCAACGTCATCTCAATCACCGACGGACAACTCTACCTCGAAGCAGATTTGTTTAACGCCGGTCAAAGACCTGCTATCAATGTCGGTCTATCTGTCTCTCGTGTAGGTTCAGCCGCCCAAATCAAAGCCATGAAACAAGCTGCTGGACAACTAAGACTCGACCTTGCTCAATATAGAGCTCTAGAGGCATTTACCCAATTTAGTTCTGACCTAGACCCCAAAACCAAAGCCCAAATCGACCGTGGAGCTAGAATGACCCAAATCCTCAAACAACACTGGGAAAACCCACTAAGCGTCGAAGATCAAGTCTTAGCCATTTTTGCTGCAACCAAAGGCTTTATCGACAAAGTCAAACTAGATCTTGTCAGCACTTGGGAAGCAGGCTTTATTGAGTTTGTCCACGCCAAACACCCCAAAATAGTCAAAGGTATCCAAACTGAACAAAAACTTACCGATGAGCTCATCGACCAAGTCCAAAAAGCCGCCCAAAAATTTAACGACTTACACCCTGAATGGATGATTGAAACCGAAGAATAATTAACTACAAACTAATTTCTATTACAAATTTCTAACATCCAACAACAAATTTCAAAACAATGGCATCAACCCAACAACTTACCAGAAGAATAAAATCAGTCTCCAACATCACCAAAATTACCAAAGCCATGGAGATGGTTTCAGCTTCCAAAATGCGCCAGGCTCAAGCACAGGCTCTAGCTTCTCGTCACTACGCAAGAAAACTTGACGAAATTTTATCCAAAATTGGTGCCAATGGCCGCGTTGCCGAACACCCTCTTTTAAAATCCCACACCCAAAACAACAAACAAGCCCTACTAGTCATCTCTACAGATCGTGGTTTAACCGGTAGCCTTAACACCAACCTATTTAAGTCACTATTAGACTTTCAACAACAACACAATGCCGACGTCTACACCATCGGTCGTCTAGCAAAAGAGTTTGCCATCAAATCCGATTTTAACTTAATCGCCGAGTTTGGTCAGGTCAGCGACAAAGTCAGCTACCACACCACTACTCCAGTAGCCAAACTACTCATCGAAAGGCTTCTAGACGGTTCTTACCAAACCATCCATATTGCCTACATGGACTTTATTACCACACTTTCTCAAAAACCAAGAATAACCCAACTCCTCCCCATCCAGCAACACCTTATTCCACAAGAAGAAAATCTAAAACAAATCAACTCAGCCAAGGAGTACTTGTTTGAACCCAGCGCCAAAGAAATTCTTGACGACATCTTGCCTTATTTTGTTGAGCTCAAAATTTATCAGTCGCTTCTTGAAGCCAGAGCTTCTGAGCACTCTGCCCGCATGGTGGCTATGAAAAGTGCCAGCGACAATGCTTCTGACCTCAAAGGCTCACTCCAACTCCAATTCAACCGATCCAGACAAGCTCAAATCACCTCGGAACTCTCAGATATTGTCACTGCCTCACTCACAGTATCATAATAAAATCAGTAATCAGTAATCACAAAAAAATATGAACAACGGCATCATTTCACAAGTAATTGGACCAGTCGTCGACGTTAAGTTCGAAGGCGAAGTCCCCGAAATCTACACAGCTTTAGAAATCAAAAACTCTCAAGGTAATACCCTAACCTTAGAAGTCCAACAACACTTAGGTGACTCTACCGTTAGAGCCATTGCTCTTGGCCCAACTGACGGAGTCAAAAGATCACAAGAAGTCGTCAACACCGGCTCACCCATCACCGTCCCTGTAGGAGACGCCACCCTTGGTAGAATTTTTAATGTCACTGGTCAACCCATCGACGACAAAGGTGAAGTTAAAGCCCAGGAATACAGCCCCATCCACAAATCTGCTCCAGCCCTCACCGACCAAGACACTTCCCAACACATGTTAGAAACAGGCATCAAAGTCATCGACCTAATCGCACCTTTTGCTAAAGGTGGTAAAGTCGCAGCTTTCGGAGGTGCCGGTACTGGCAAAACTGTCATCATCCAAGAACTTATCAGAAACATCGCCGAAGAACACTCTGGCCACGCCGTCTTTGTCGGAGTAGGGGAAAGAACCAGAGAAGGTAACGACCTCTATCACGAAATGAAAGACGCTGGAGTTTTGCCCAACACCGTTATGGCCTTTGGTCAAATGAATGAACCACCTGGAGCCCGTCTCCGTGTGGCTCTCACTGGACTTACCTTTGCCGAATACTTTAGAGACCAACGAGGCGAAGATGTGCTTATTTTTATCGATAACATTTTCCGATTCTCTCAAGCAGGATCAGAAGTCTCAGCTCTTCTAGGACGTATTCCATCAGCCGTTGGATACCAGCCCAATCTAGCTACAGAAATGGCCGCTTTGCAAGAAAGAATCACCTCAACCAAAGTTGGCTCTATCACCTCATTCCAAGCCGTCTACGTACCAGCCGACGACTATACCGACCCAGCTCCGGTTACCACCTTTGCCCACTTGGACTCAACCATCTCACTTGACCGTTCTCTAGTTGAACAAGGTCTCTATCCAGCCGTCGACCCTCTCGCCTCCAACTCAAATATCCTCACCCCTGATATTCTTGGAGAACCCCACTACAACGCCGCCCAGGGTGTCAAAAGAGTCCTCCAAAGATACAAAGAACTTCAAGACATTATTGCCATTTTAGGTGTCGATGAACTAAGTGACGAAGACAAGCTCGTTGTTAGTAGGGCTAGAAAAATCCAAAGATTCTTAACCCAACCTTTCTTTGTCGCTGAGCAATTTACTGGTGCACCTGGAATCTATGTTCCTATCGACGAAACTATCCGTGGTTTCACCGAAATCTTAGATGGTCTTCACGACGACCTTCCTGAACAAGCTTTTTACATGGTTGGAAGTATCGATCAAGCAGTTGAAAAAGCCAAAAACCTTTAACATCAACCTTAGAATCAATTAGATTTAAATTCGGATAATTAGGACAGATGAAACCATTCACACTCGAAATCATCACCCAAGAAAAACCTCTTCTATCCACAACAGTCACCAGCCTAAGTGTCAACACTGAATCTGGAGAGATCACAGTTTTAGCCGATCATATTCCTCTATTCTCTCGATTAGTGGAAGGAGAACTCAAATACACAGACGGCGACAAGCCCGTATTGTTTGCCCTTACTGGTGGTTTTATAGATATTAGCCCTGAAAACAAAGTCACCATCCTTGCTGACTCCGCCATTCGCTCCGATGAAATCAACTTAGCTAAAGTTGAAGAGGCCATAGAAAACGCCAAAAAAGCCCTTGAAAACGCTCCAGACCAAAAAACTAGTCTGCAAATAGAACTAGAGCTTCGCCATGCAGTCTTACAGGCAAAAGTTGCCAGAAAATCAAATCAAATCACTTCTTAAGCTTTTCCATAAATCTCCAAAGTCTACACAACAATCCGTAACAAATACATATTGAAATTATCGTTTCACTTCCCTAAGATTAACCACGATCAGCACATAATCCAACAGGACACCTTCGCCCAAAAAAGGCGAAGTAATTTTTTAACTAAAAACCATCTATAAATTAGCAATTAGTACAGTATAGCCTTAGGTTTAGACCATTAAAGGTAAATTATTAAATAATATAGCACCGATATGAAACCGCAAACGTTTCACATGACCCAAGAGGGGTTAGACGAATTAAAAGCAGAATTAGCCCAACTTCAAAAAGACAAGCACCCACAAGCCGTTGATCGAGTCAGACTCGCACGCGAGCACGGTGATCTCTCAGAAAACAGTGAATACCATGCCGCTAGAGAAGATTTAGCCATGGTTGAAGGCAGAATAGACGAACTAGAGGAGCTAATTTCCAAAGCCAAAATTATGCCCAAAGCCTCTAACTCAGTAGTCAGCGTTGGTAACAAAGTCACAATTAAAACTAGCAAAGACTCCCACACTTATCACATCGTCGGTAAATATGAAGCCGACCCAATGAACAAAAAGATATCCGACGAATCACCTCTGGGGCAAGCCCTCTTAGGTAAAAAAGAAGGCGAAGAAGTCGAGTACGAAGCTCCAGTAGGTAAAGTCATTTATCACATCCAAAAAATACATTAATCAAATCAGGACAGTCTTTTCAGGCTGTCCTGAATCCACCTCTCCTCTAATCCTTATCTACCCCTCTTTCCAATCTCTAACTATAATGAAGTTATGAACAGAAATAATCTGCTTGGTTTTTGGTTTTTTGGCCTCATCTACACTCTTGCCACCTATATTTTGCTACTTAGAGACGCCTTTTTACTCGAAAGATTTGCCATCGCTTTAAACTATCCTCAAATTGAAACCCTTGGGCTTCAGCTCAACCAAACACTTCACGTCAATCCACTATCAATAATTTTGACTCTAACCAGCATTTTGGGTCTATTTTATTTTTATCAAAAAATAATCACTA
>CBDUQH010000069.1:0-6641 GCA_965369335.1 uncultured bacterium | reverse complement strand
ATAGAGTAGTTGCTCTATATTTAGAAGATATTTTTTTGTTTACCACTATCGATATCCACGGGTTTGCCAACTTGCCAGCCATTGCTATTAATAGCAATGCCACTATCCCAAAATATCCAACTGTAAATGACGCTATCAAAAACCCAACAGCCATAATAATAGACAAAATCACCAAACCTCCAATATCTGACATCCTCCTTTTTAACCAAGGAACTAGTTTAAGAACGAATACGCCAAACAATGTCAAAGCCGGCAAAATTATCCCTTGCTCTCTTGCAAAAAAACCAAAACTTGTAGCAATTGCTGGCCTCAAAAATCCCCATGAGTAAATATTGTAGACTCCTACCAAAATAAAAAAGTAACCAATATATCTTTTTAATCCAGACTGAGTAAGTTCTTTAATACCCACACTCAACTGATTTAAATAAGCTTTCCAAGAAAATTTTTCTGTATCTACTTTTGGCTCTATCAAAAACAATGAAAAAATAAATCCCAACACAAATCCCAACCCCCAAAAAACATGCGGCAACCTAAAATGAACCACATACAAATAACCACCCAAAAAAGTTGCAGCCGCAGTCACCAAACTTTCAATCTGACTACTCTTTGTAATCACTTCATCAAACTTGTCCTCTTCTCCCATATCCACCAAAGAATCATAAGCCAAAGCCTCAGCAGCTCCTGAAAATAATGAAAAGTTTATCTGAGCAATCATCCAACCCCAAAAAATACTTGTCAAAGAATTGGAAAATGAAACAATAAAAATCCCCAAACTCCCTGCCAACATGCCAATCATTATTGTTCTTTTTTTACCCAGCAAATCCGCCACAGCACCAGAGGGTATCTCCAAAATAATAGCAAATCCAAAAGCTATCGCATCTACCCAACCCAACTGCCCAAACGTCATGAACTTTGTCCAAAAGTATATCCAGTTACTCGCAATAAACCATAAGTTCATACAAGCACTTAGAATATAAAACAAGTAAATGTTG
This sequence comes from uncultured bacterium, assembly GCA_965369335.1. Lineage (GTDB taxonomy): Bacteria > Patescibacteriota > Microgenomatia > UBA1400 > CAYNFZ01 > CBDUQH01. The sequence goes on along the minus strand of CBDUQH010000069.1, from coordinate 5,649 downwards.
CGTCTTTCTGACATAAACAAATTTGTTTGTTTCATAATAAAGAATTATAAGTTACTAACTTTAATTAAGACACCTCATCTACCACTCATCCTTCCCTCTCTCCCAAAAACGCGTATAATGAGATTATCAAACCACGCCTCAGGCGGGGTTGCTATTTAAGTATAATGTCATCCTGATCAGCTTCTAGCTGAGAAGGATCTAATAAGCTACAAGCGTAGCTCTAGATTCTTCACCTTTCGACTAGCTCCAGGTTCAGAATGACAAGGTTACTCACTCAACAATAACCAAACTTATGCTCAAAAAACTTCTCCAGCTCCCAAAAAAAATCTGGAACTGGTTCAAACGCCAATCCAAAAAGAAAAAAGCCGCGGTCATCATCGGCCTCCTAATCCTAATCTCAGTCACTAACTCTATCCTCAACAAAAAAGACCCCAAATCCGCCTACCAACTAGAAGCCGCCAAAATCGACTCCGTCACAGAATACGTTTCAGAAACTGGCAACATCACCACCGCTGGCTCGGCTCCTTTGTACTCCACCACCACAGGCATCGTCGAAGAAGTATACGTATCCAACGGCGACTTTGTAGAAAAAGATGCCCCTCTATTTAAAGTCAAAGCCACAGCCACCAAACAACAAAAAGACGCAGCCCTCTCCACCTACTTAACCGCCAAAACTACACTCGAATCAGCCAAAGCCACCCAGCTAACCCTCCAATCTCAAATGTTCACCAAATGGGACTCGTTCAAAGAACTCGCTGAATCAGATGACTATGAAGATGCTGATGGAAATCCCAAATACGACCAAAGGAATCTACCAGAATTTCATGTCCCCGAAAAAGACTGGCTAGCGGCAGAGGCAGCTTACAAAAACCAACAACAAGTCATCTCCCAAGCCCAAGCCAACTTAAGTGCCACTTGGCAAGCCTATCAAGCCACTCAAGACAGCCAAGTCAACGCCATCTTCGACGGCCAAATCCAAAACTTGGCAGTAACCAAAGGCGACCTTATCGAAATCAAAACCGCCACTACCGGCATTCCAGCGTTAGTCCTTATCCAAAACAACGTCAACACCACCATCAAAATCACCGTGTCAGAAACAGACATCACCAAAGTTCAACCAGGCCAACCAGCCACCGTCGAAGTTGATGCCATCGACAACAAAACATTCAAAGCCCACGTCGACCGCGTTGACACCATTGCTGTTCCCACAGAGGGTGTGGTCGAATACTCCGTCTACATCGTCCTCGATGAATCCGATCAAAATATCCTCGCAGGTATGACTGCCGACGTCGACATCACCGTCTCAAGCCTAGACAACGTCCTCACTGTTCCATCCAGCGCTGTCAAACCATACGAAGGCGCTCGCGCAGTTAGAGTGGTCAACGACAAAGGCGAAATTGAATACATCCCTGTCGAAGTTGGATCTCGTGGCGAAGGCCTTACTCAAATACTCTCTGGCATTGAAGAAGGCACCGAAGTAGTCGTCGCTCTTACCAACGACCAAGTCCAAAGAGACAGCGACAGTGGGGGACTGTTCTAGACAACTCCATGTCATCCTGAGTAAGCGAAGGATCTAGCGAGTTTACGAGTGCAGCTCTAGATTCTTCACTTTGTTCAGAATGACAATTCTGACTTGTTACTTTAGTTGAAAAATAGTCTGAGTAAACCTATATGCCAAAAAAAAACCCTCCCCTTATCGAAACCATAGAACTCCAAAAAACCTACCACTCCCCAGCTGGGGACTATACTGCTTTAAAAGGTCTCAATATCCAAATCAAAAAGGGTGAGTTTGTCTCAATCATGGGCCCATCGGGTAGCGGTAAATCGACTCTTATGCATATCCTCGGGGCTCTAGATAATCCCACCGGAGGCAAATATCTGCTCAAAGGCAAAAACATCAGCCAATACACCGAAGACCAACTCGCCAAGATTAGAAACCAAGAAATTGGATTCGTTTTCCAGTCATTTAACCTCCTTCCCAGAACCACTGTGATTGACAACGTTGAAAAACCCATGACTTTTGCCAATGTTAGTGCTTCCGAAAGGAAAAAAAGAGCTATGGAAGTCCTTGATTTAGTTGGCTTGGCTGACAAAGCCGACAATCTCTCAAACCACATCTCGGGAGGGCAAATCCAAAGAGTCGCTGTTGCCCGTGCCCTTGTCATGCAACCCTCCATCCTCCTCGCCGATGAACCCACCGGAAATCTAGATACACCAACCGCTTATGAGATCATGGAATTTTTTCAAAGCCTAAACAACAAAGGGCACACTATCATCCTCATCACCCACGAAGATGATATTGCTGCTTTCTCCAAACGAATCATCCGCATCCGAGACGGTCTCCTCGAATCAGACAAACCCAACAAGCATAAGAAAGCCAATTAGTCTATGTCATCATGAGTCCGCCACAGGCTAAAAAGAAGGATCTAGCGAGTTTACGAGCGCAGTTTTAAATTCTTCACCTTTCAACTCTCAGCTTTACAAACTTAATAACTAAATCCATGCAACTCACCCAAGTCATCAACTCATCCCAACAAGCCTTAAAAGGCAACAAACTCCGAACTGCCCTGACCATGCTGGGCATCATCATCGGCATTTCCTCCGTTATCCTCATCACTTCAATCGGCCAAGGAGCTATTGCCTACATCACTGACCAACTCAACATCCTCGGCGCCTCTTATTTTCGCATCGCACCAGGACAAAACGCTTTTTCACAAGTAGCTACCACTGCCAATCCACTTACTACAGAAGACGCTCAAGCCCTAAAAGACTCAAACATTACCAATCTAAAGTTAATTGCACCACTAGGACTATCAACTGCCACTGTGGCCTCAGCCGATGAAAAAACCAGAACCACCATCAGAGGTGTCCCTTCACAAATTGAAGAAATTTTAAGTCCTAAACTTGTCTATGGAAATTTCATATCTGAGACCAACGATAACAACAAAGAAAAGGTCGCAGTCGTTGGCATCGAACTAGCTGAAGAATTGTTTGGTGAAGATACCAACCCAGTGGGGGAATCAATCAGAATAGACAATACTCGTTACAAAGTAATTGGCGTCACTGAAGCATCAAACGCTCTCACCAGTAACATTTTCAACAACAACGTACTCGTCCCCATCAACTCTTTAATCACCTATATCACCGGTGTCGATAAACTTTTCCAAATAACAGTCAGTGTCGAAAATGAAGATCTACTCAACCAAACCATGGCCGACACAGAGGCCTTTCTTCGTGAATATCGCGACATCGAACCAGACGAAGACGCTGATTTTTTTATCCAAGGGTTTCAAGAAACGCTAGACACAATTCAAACTGTCACTGGTCTCTTAACTACTATGGTTGCAGGCATTTCAGGCATTTCTCTAATTGTCGGTGGCGTTGGAGTCATGAACATCATGTTAGTCACCGTCACCGAAAGAACCAAAGAAATTGGTCTGCTAAAAGCCATCGGTGCCAAACAGCAAGACATCCTCATCCAATTCCTAATAGAATCAGTCACTCTCACTTTAGCTGGAGGTATAATTGGTATTATCTTGGGTGTCTTGGGCTCATTTATTATCTCTCAACTCGCCAACATACCCTTTGTAGTCAGTCCTTTATCAATCATCCTTGCCGTCGGGGTTTCCAGTCTAGTCGGCGTCATTTTCGGACTATACCCAGCCAGAAAAGCCGCCAGACTTAACCCAATCGATGCATTAAGATTTGAATAAAAACTAACACTTGTGTTTAACAATACAAACAACCATCGTCATCCTGAAACTGACGCAAAGCAGTCAATATTCAGGATCGCAAACTACCAAACTTATCGATACTGAATCAAGTTCAGCATGACGAAACAATAATCAAATTTCATCAAAACTCGCCACCCATGCAACTCACCCAAGTTATCAACTCAGCCCAACAAGCCTTAAAAGGCAACAAACTCCGAACTGCCTTGACCATGTTGGGCATCATCATCGGCATCTCTTCAGTCATCCTCATCACCTCAATTGGACAAGGTGCCGTAGCTTTTATCACCGAAGAGTTAAGCGTTTTTGGCACCAATTATTTCCAAATAGCCCCTGGAGCCAATGCTTTTTCATCTTTTGCAGGTAGCTCAAGCCCTATCACCACAGACGACGTCGAAGCCTTGCAAAACTCAAACATCTCCAACATTGAATCAATCGCCCCTTTTGCTTTTGCCAACGGACGTGTTTCTTCTGACTACGAAAAATCTAGCGCCCTTATCTACGGCCTCACCTCAGAAGCCCAAATAATCCTAAAACCAGACATGCTCTACGGGGAATTTATATCGGAAATAGACGACGACTCCAGTGCCAAGGTTGCAGTCTTAGGTGTCGACATCGCCAAAGAACTTTTTGGCGAGAATACCAATCCAGTAGGGGAATCCATTAGAATTGACAACACTCGCTTTAAAGTCATAGGTGTTACTCAAGCCTCAGGCGCACTCACTGCAGGTTTTTTTAACAACGCCGTCAACGTCCCCCTCCACACAGTCATCAACGATATTACCGGTGTAGATGAAATCACCGAAATTGATATCAGCGTTGAAAACGAAGACTTAATGAATCAAACCATCGAAGACATTGAACTCTTTCTCAGAGACTACCGTGACATCGAAGAAGGTGAAGATGCAGATTTCTATATCCAAAGCTTTAAAGACTCACTCTCCACCATCCAAACAGTCACCAGTCTGTTAACACTTATGGTCGCTGGCATCTCTGGCATTTCCTTACTAGTCGGTGGCGTTGGAGTCATGAACATCATGTTAGTCACCGTCACCGAAAGAACCAAAGAAATTGGTCTGCTAAAAGCCATCGGTGCCAAACAGCAAGACATCCTCATCCAATTCCTAATAGAATCGGTTACCCTCACTTTATCAGGTGGTGTCATCGGCATCATTCTCGGAATCTTTGGCTCTTTTGCAGTCTCTCAGGTTGCCAACATACCATTTATTGTCAGTCCTGTCTCAGTCTTAATCGCAGTTGGAGTCTCAAGCCTTGTAGGCATCATCTTTGGCCTCTACCCAGCCAGAAGAGCAGCCAGACTTAACCCAATCGACGCCCTTAGATACGAGTAATTTTTAAATTAAAAAAAATAATCATGACGATTAAAAAAGGCCTAGATTTTGTGGGTATAACCATTGTCTTTCTCTGTCACGATGGTCAAGGCAATATCTTACTTAACAAACGAAGCCAAAACTGCAGAGATGAACACGGCTGTTGGGATCCAGGAGCAGGTGCTCTTGAACATGGACACACAGTAATACAAACTTTAAAAAAAGAAATCAAAGAAGAATACTGCACCGAAATCATTAGTAAAAGATTTCTGGGCTACAGTGAGTTACACAGAAGCCATCAAAACCAACCAACTCACTGGATAGCTCTGGAATTTTTGGTCCAAGTTGATCGCAGTAAAGTCAAAAATGGCGAACCAAACAAATTTGAAGATCTTCAGTGGTTTACATTAGATACATTCCCCAAACCTCTTCATTCCCATTTTCCAAAATTTCTAAAAAAGTATTCCAAACAGTTAAAAAAATACATCTGAGTTCTACTGAAAATTCAACCTCTGGATCAACCTTTTCTCCCAATTGACTTTGTCCTCAAACAGTCTAAATTTAAATCAAGCTAATTAATACCAAAT
>CBDUQH010000068.1:0-6758 GCA_965369335.1 uncultured bacterium | reverse complement strand
GAATAAGGAAAATTATTAATAATTCTAGATAAAAGATGAAAACAATGACATGTATGCAATTGGGCGGGGCGTGTGATGTGGAGTTTAGTGCGCAGACTTTTGAGGAGATGGCGGAGTTGAGCAAGAATCATGGAATGGAGATGTATCAGGCGGGAGATGAAGCCCATTTGGAAGCCATGGAGAAAATGAAAGAGATGATGGGTGATGAGGAGGCAATGAATAAGTGGATGGAGGAAAGAAGGGCTGAGTTTGAAGGTTTGGAGGAGGATTAGTTTTTGAGTTGGAGTTGTTTTTGAAGTGATTTGATTTTGTTGTGTTTGAAGATATTTCCGATGCTGGCGTAGAGGGAGAAGGCTATGCCAAAAATACCTCCTGAGATGATAAGAATGTCTTGGAAGAGTCCAGGTTGGACGAAACGGTTGGTAAGGTAGAAGCCGATGGCGACAGACGAATTGGTGACGATGGCTTCAGTAGCCATGATGATTTTGTTTCTTTGGATGGTTTGGATTTGGAATTTAATATTTGCCTTCACTTTTTTATTGTAGCAAAGGTTTGGGTGAAGAAGGTGAAGAGGGTTAATAACGATAATCATTTGTTGACAAACGATAAATTTTGGATAGAATAGGTTTATTATTTTTATAGACAGGTGTGGTTATGAAACGAGGTTCGACGTTATTTTTAAAAACGGTTTTGGTTATGATGGCGATAGGTGTCTTTGCTGCTTTGATTTGGTTTCCTCAGACTGAGGGAAGGGCTGTTAACCTGAGTCTTTTTGAGATTTATAGAGATCCGTTGATTGTCTACGTTTACATTGGATCGGTTCCATTTTTTGTGGGGTTGTATCAGGCAGTTAAGTTACTGAACCTGATTGATGCTAACAAAGCTTTTTCTAAAGGTGCCTTGGAGAAGCTTAGGAATATAAAACTTGCTTCGTTAAGTCTGATTGGGGCTATTGTGCCGGCTTTGGCTTATATTCGTTTCTTTGTGAAGGGTGATGATCCGGCGGGACCGATAGGTTTGGGGATTGTGGTATGTTTGGTTGTGACTGTAATTGCAACGGTAGCGGGTGTTTTTGAGAGGCTTTTGCAAAATGCGGTGGATATAAAAACAGAAAATGATTTAACAGTTTAGGAGACAAAGATGGCAATTGTGGTTAATATTGATGTGATGTTAGCGAAGAGGAAGATGCGTGTGACAGAGTTGGCTGAGAAAGTAGGGATTACGATAGCGAATATTTCTATTTTGAAAAATGGGAGAGCTAGGGCGATTAGGTTGTCGACTTTGGAAGCAATTTGTGAAGCTTTGGAGTGTCAGCCTGGGGATATTTTGGAGTATAAGAAGAGTTAATTTAGTTTTGGATGAGGGCTGAGTTGTTGGTTGTAGATTAAAGTTGGTTTTATTTCAGAGGGAAGAAAATGCTGGTTTTGAGTTTTTCTGGGGCTACTTCTTTGGGACTGTTCCAGTATTGTTCAAAAGGTACTGGTTTTTGTTTGATCTTTTTGGCTCTTAAGTACATCATACCCATGGACCAAGCGTTGCCGAGGAAATTGTACGAGCCGGCGTGGTGAATTTCTAAAGCTTTGGTGGCGGGGACGGTGCCAGTGACGTATTCTGGTCCAAGATCGATGTCTTTTAGTTCTTCGTCGGAGACAGCGGCGATGTAGGTCATGGTCATTTTACCCATGTTGAATTTGGGGTATAAGGTGACCCAGTTTTGAGCGGATTTTTTGTGTTTGATGACGACATCTTTGATGATTTTGTCGAAATCGTTTTGCATAGCAGGGCCAATGCCATCAATGGCGACAGTTTTTTGTAGGCCGACGTAGGAGAAACCAGAGATGTCGGTGGTGCCTTTGTTGGTAGTTTTGGCTTTGATTTTGCCTTCTTCAGCTAGGGCTTTGAGCATTCTAAGGCCTCGGTCGTAGTCCATGCTGATCCAGCCTTTCATCGTGGGGATCATGAAAAACATAAAGATGGGCATGTTGCCCTTCATTGACCAAGTGACTTTGGTTTGTTTGCCCATGGATTTGAAGTGAAAGCTGACCTTGGCGGTGGATTTCCAGGGTTTTAAGAATTCGAGATTGTAGTCTAGTTGTTTGTCAGAAACTTGGATTAGGGTGTTTTTACCTGAGCCGATGATGTCACCGTCCCAAGTCATTTGGTGGCCTGTGGTGCCGGTATTTCCCGTGACTTTGATTTTGCAGTCTGGTTCGGTGATGGTCCAAGGTGACCAAGAACTCCAATGTTTGAAATCTAAGACTAGGTTTTGGACTTTTTTTTGTGAGGCTTTAATGGTGATGTTTCGATTGAGATTAAATCGCATGGAATTATTTGGTTAATTGCTGATGGGTAATTATAACAATTTAGAGTAAGGTTCTTGTGGTTAATTATAATGGGTTTTGTATTTATTACAGAAGACTTGAAGATTTTTGTGTGATGGGCAGTACTGGGATTGTAATTGTTAAATAATCAGAGGTGTTATGCACTATGTTTGTATAGGTGGTTGCCAAGGAGTTGCTGAAGAAAAAGGTGTTTGCCAAGCACCAAACTGTAAAGATTATCATAAAGATTTGAAAGAGTGTGATTGTGAAGATGGTAAACATGAAGAGGTTATGAAGCAAGATGACGGTGTAAAAGAATAGAATTTGGTGGTCAGGCTATTTTGATTGTACTTAGTTGGTGAGAAAGTGTGAGTGCTTTTTTCATAGGGAGAGGGTTTGTTTTTTAATGTTTATTTAATTATGTTTAGTTATGTTTTTTTTATGCCAAAGATTTTGATTATTGACGACAAAGAGTCTATGAGAAATATGTTGTTACAAGCCTTTATGAGTAATGGTTATGAAGTGTTTTTGGCTAACTCAGCTGAAAAAGCTTTGCTTTTGATACAAGGACAAAGCTTTGATTGTTGTTTGTTTGATATGAATATGCCTGGCAAAAATGGTTTGGAGTTTTTGGAAACTTTGGGCGAGTTTCGTCAAAATGCAGGAGTGTTGGTAATGATATGTGCACGAGGAGAGAATGGAGTTGAAGCTAAAGCTAAAAAATTGGGAGCTGAAAGATTTATAAAAAAGACTGAGTTTGATCCGATTAATTTGGTGGGTGAAATCAACAGCTTGTTAGATGGGTAAAAATAAAGAATTTTTTTGTATAAATTCAATTTGCTAGTCTTTTTGTGTACTATAAGACTATGACTAGTGATCCAAAATATGATAATGAGACTTTGATTCAAGAAAATAAAAGACTGCGAAAAGCTTTGGAACAGTCTATTTCTGGATTGGTGATTGTGGATAGGGGGGGCAAGATCAAGTATGTGAACGCTCATTGGGCTGATATGCATGGTTATGAGCCGGTTGAATTGTTAAATCAGTCAATACATGTTTTTTCTGATAATGAAGAGGCACACAAAATATGGTTTGACCAGGCTGTTGGTCTGGTGGATTCGGAAGATGGTTATAGTGGTGAGTGTAAACATCGAACTAAAGAAGGTGAGTCAAAATATTTATGGTTAAAAATATATCCAGGTGTTCAAAGTAATCAAGGTGAAAAAGAATATGTGATTGCTGGTAATAATATTAGCGAACAAAAACTTGCTCAAGAACAGTTTGTTAAGTATGCACCGGCGGCTATTGCCATGTTTGATACTGATATGAAGTATATGATGGTTAGCGATAAGTGGTATGTTGATTACAATTTGCAAGGTCAAGAAATAATTGGTAAGTCTCACTATGAGGTTTTTCCAGAAGTTGGAGATGATTGGAAACAGATTCATAGACGTTGCCTTGAAGGTGCTGTTGAAAGGAATGATTCTGATCGGTTTCTTCGAAGAGATGGAAGGGAACAATGGTTGGAGTGGGAAATACGTCCTTGGCGAAAAAACACTGAGGAAGTCGGTGGTATTATTATGTTTACAAATGAGATTAGTGAGACGATAAAACAACACCGAGAGCTTGAATCGAAAAATAAGGATTTAGAAAAGCTGAACAAATTGATGATAGATAGAGAGTTGAGAATGGTTGAGCTAAAGAAAGCAATGAAGAAGATGAGTAAATAAGTAGGTTGATCTGATTATTTGGTTGTGTTTTGTTAAATGGTGACAACAATAAGTTGATGAGATTGTCATGCTCTTTGGTCTTTTGACTAACTTTGGGCTCGCAACGACGATAGTGTGTTAGTAATTAAAATATATAACAAATTAGAGTTTGAGGAGGCCGCGGAAACCGCGGGCTGAGTAGAATGATTCGGCTCCGTTATGGTAGGTAAAGACGGTGTTGTAGCGGCGGTCGCAAAAGAGAGCACCACCAAGTTTTCTGATGTTGGGAGGGGTTTGGATCCAACTTGAGGTGGTGGTGTCGAATTGGTCTAGGGTTTGGAGGCGGCGGTATTGATCTTCGGTCAGGAGTTGGAGGCCCATGGTTTGGGCGAGATCGATGGCGTTGCCTCCAGGATAAATTCCTTTTTTATGGCGAAGTTGCTCGGCTGGATGGTCGTAGCAGATGCTTCTGCGATTGGGGCTTTGTTGTGAACAATCGACAAAGGTTAATTGGTTGTCAAAGATAACAACATCGGGTTCACCTTGAGTGGTTTCCATGGCGTTTAGGGAGGCAAGTTTTTTGGGGTTTTTGGCAAGTGTGGTTTCGATTTTGTCCCATTTGATGCCTTTGTGTCGATGGAGGTTTTGGTTAAAGCGAGATTTTAAGGTTTGGAGTAGTTTGTCCTTGGAGTCGATTTTTAAGTTGATTTTGACTTTTGGGATGGGTTTACCGTTTCCTTTAGGCATGGCTTTTCCTTTGGTTAATTGATGGGGTTATTTTATGAATTTATTGATTGCGTAAGATTTTTTGCATGGGTTTGCCTTTGGCAAGTTCGTCGACGAGTTTGTCTAGGTAGCGGATTTGTTGCATGGTGGGCTCTTTGATGTCTTCGACGCGAATGCCACAAATGACGCCGGTGATTAGTTTTCGGTTGGGATTGAGTTTTGGGGCTTGTTTAAAAAAAGTTTCGAAGTCGTTTTGGTTTTTAATTACGGTGTCTAGTTGTTTTTGGGAGTAGCCGGTAAGCCAAAGAATGATTTGATCGACTTCTTTTTTGGTGCGGCCTTTTTTTTCGGCTTTATTGATGTAGTGCGGGTAGACACTGGCAAAGGGCATGGTGTAGATTTTGTGTTTATCCATGAGGGAAGTATAGTTGTGGGGAGGTGTGAATTCTAGTTTTATTTGGTATTGTTTATTGGTGAAGTTATAATTGTTTTGTTAACTAAGGCTTTCTTTTATTTGTTGGTTTGTTTTTACGGTGGCAATTACGGGTTCGAAGTAATTCATGGTAATTTGGTGGTGTTGTTTGTCGTAAGAGCTGACACAATCTTTGGCGATGATTACGTTTAGGTCTCTTTGATAGGCATCGATGGCCGTGACTCTGATACAAGCGTGGGTGTTAATTCCGGAGATAATTAGGGAATCGACTTTTAACTCTTTGAGTAAATCGTCTAAGCTGGTGTTGAAAAAACTACTGTAGCGGGTCTTGATGATTTCATAGTCTTGTTCGGATTTTGAGAGGCCTTGAATTAATTCAGCTCCTTGGGTGTCTTCTAAAACGACACCTTTGCCTGATTTTTGGATATGTTTGGGGGAGTTGCTGAGATCTTTTTTGAGGACTTGGCGGATCCAGATGATGGGGATGTGTTTGGGGTGGAGAAAATTGATTAGGTCGTTAATGTTTGTTATAAGTTGCTGTTTTTGATCTGAGAGTTCTTTTTTGGTAAAGAAGTCTTTTTGCATGTCGATGATGAGAAAGGCAAAGTTCATGGCTTGAGTATAGCAGAGGTTTGAGTTATCAGCCTATGGTTCGAGTCTTTTTCTTAATTGATTTATGACAGCCTTTTCCCAAAATTTCATGGAAAACCAGCCAATCAGTGGTTTTGCAATTAGGCGAAGCCAGGGTTTGTGGATGGTGAGTTGGTAGGTGTAGTTGATCTGGGTTCCTTGGGGATGTTTGGAGAGCAATAGTTGTTCGTGGCCGGAAGTGCCAAATTTGGGGCTACTATTATCTGAAGAGAAGCCTTTGCCAGGAAGTATTTGGGTTTTCATTGTTACTGGAAAGTTTTGGCCAAATGATTTGACGGTGGCGGATATTTCCAAATTGTTACCTTTGCGGCTGACAACTTGGACAGAGTCGGCTACTTTGGGAAAATACTCGGGCCATTTTTCGAAGTCGGTGATTAAGTTGAAAACTTCGGTGGGAGAAGCTTTGATAGTCCATTGAGCTTGGAGGGTGATGTGTTTTTGCATATTAGGATTGTAGCAAAAATTTGGGAGATGAAGCCTGAATGAAACAAATAAAAAAGGAGTCTAACCTTCTACTTCGACAGCAAATCCACCATAGGCCATTTTGGTCATATCGAAAGGCATTTGCATGTCTTTTAAGTCTTTCATTTGTTCGTCCATCTCTGCCATGACTTTAGCATTGACTTTGTCTCGGTGTGCTTTAGATTTAAATATAATAAAGGAAAACCAAACGGTTTCATTTTTTTTAGCACCTGCTAGCTCTGTAAATAGGCGTGTTTTTTTGTCTTCCATTTCATGTTGAGTGATGTGATCACCTCTACACTCGTAGTATGCTAAGGCTCCGTGTTTCATCCATGAGTCTCTGCCACCTTGGGCCATTTGTTTGTATTCTTCGGTTTTGTCTTTGGGAACTACAAGGACAAATCCGTCGACGTATTTTGGCATATTTATTTACCTTAAATTATATAGGCGAAATTA
>CBDUQH010000067.1:0-6783 GCA_965369335.1 uncultured bacterium | reverse complement strand
GTAAAGAAAGGGTGGCATTTGGAACAAATATCAACTTGGATTTCAGAAACAGTTGAACCAGTAGTAAATTGTTCACCACAAGAGCAGGTGACTTTAGCGTCTGGGTAATATTTTGGATGTGTGTTTGATTTCATGATTTGTGTAAATTAACTTTGTACAGGGGGTGATTATATCAGGAAAAAGATGGAATGTGAATATCTTATGCGGAATTAAACATGTGGTGATGGTGAGCTACTTTTTGTTTTTACTACGATTGGTTTTGGTTCTTTTTTCAGCTATGTATACTCCGGTGATGGAAAAAATTAATCCAAGAGCCATTAAAGGAGTAAAAACTTCGTTAAGAAAGAAGACACTGAGAGGGATGGCTACAACTGGAGTTAAATAGGTAAAGAGAGAAGCTTCGGAGGCTTCGATGAGGTTGTTGCCGTAGATGTAGGCTGTTAAGGCAATGATTGAGCCTAAAATACCCATGTAGGCGCTGGCAATAAAGACAGAGGGCACAGAAAGTGGGGTTACTATCTCTATTAATTGAGACGGAGTATGGTTGATGTAGACCAAAGCGAAGAAAGAAAACAGACCAACCCAGGTACTGATTAGACCAATTAGAATTTTGGAAATGGATTTGTAGTATTTTTTGGCTAGGGGAAGATAGATACCCCACAATAGGGGGTAGCCAAGGGTGATGAGGTTACCGGTAAAGGAGGAGTCTACTAAAGTGGTGCGTCCCATGATTAAAGGTTCGGTTACTACTATGCCTGTTCCAAGGGCAGCTAGGGTAAGGCCTAGTTTTTCGTGGCGTTCGATGACTTCTTTGAGAAATATGGCGCCAGCTACGGTGATAAAGATGGGGGAGATGTTGGTGATGATGGCGGTTTCGATGGACGAGGTTCTTTTAAGACCTTCGTATAGGAAAGTTAGGGCTAAAGTTACTCCAAGTATTTCTAAAGCTAGGATGGTGATAAGTTGCTTGGCTGTGGGCTTGTGCTTGATAAGCAGATAGATGATGATGGGGGTACACAAAGGTGCGGCTAGAAGATAGCGATAAAACAGGAATTGGTAAGGGGTAATGATTTCTAGTGCTGGTTTGACTACAGGTAAGGCGGCGCCCCAGATGATGACGTTGGTGATAAGGGCGGTGTAGGCGAGGCGGCGAGATTTGGACATGTTTTGAGTATACGAGAATTGTAAGAAGCATAAAAGCTGTGAAGCTTGAATGCAGAGAGCTCAAAAGCCCAAAGGTACAAAGGTATGGGAAGTTGGACGAGAAGTACAAGGGCTTAAAGGAGCAAAGGCACAAAGGTTAGGAAGATTTGATGGTGGTGATGGCGTCTTCTAAAGTAAGGGTTTGTTGGTCGCCGGTTATCATGTTTTTGAGGGCAACTTGGTTTTGGTTGGCTTCGTCTTGGCCGATGATGATGACAAAGGGGATTTGTTTTTGGTTGGCAAGTTTGAACTGTTTGCCGATATTGTCTATTGCTGGGTAGAGTTCAGTGGTGATGCCAGCTTGGCGGAGTAGAGAGCTGGTCTGGAGAGAGTTGTTTTGAGTTTCTTCGAAAATAGTGACTAAAACTTGGCTAGAGGTTGTTGATGATGGAATAAGTCCGAGTTGATCGGCGGCTTCGACTGTTCTGTCAAAGCCAAAGGCCATGCCCACAGCGGGGATATTTTGACCTGTTAAGTCGTTGATTAAGTTGTCGTAGCGGCCACCGCCGCCTACTGATCCAACTTCATAACCATCAACTGTTACTTCGAAAATTAGACCAGTGTAGTAGTCAAGCCCACGGGACAGATAAGGAGTAAATTGTAATGTTTCCTGAGTTACGCCTAATTCTTTGGTGGACTCGATTATTCTTTCAAGATTGTCATTTGTAGAGATGTTTCTGAGTTGGTTGTTTATCTCTTGAAATTGGGCAATAGTTACACCTTTTTTTTCTAACTCAGTTTGAACATACTCGATACTTTTTTTGTCTAGTTTATCTAATGATTGAATTACTGAAAGGGCTTTGTTTTTTTCAACACCTGATCTTTCAATTACTTCGAACAAGATTTTTCGATCATTGATTTTGATTTGGATGTTTTCAAAGCCGATATTTTTGTAGGCGAAGTATGTGGTTGCTAAGATTTCGGCGTCGGAGAGGGGAGAGGTAGAGCCAAAGATGTCGATGTCGCATTGGGTGAACTCGCGGTAGCGGCCTTTTTGAGGCTTGTCGGCACGAAATACATTTTGGATTTGGTAGCGACGGAAGTATTTGGGGAGGTTGTTTTGGTACTGGCCTAAGACTCGAGCAGTAGGAACTGTTTGGTCGTAACGAAGGCCGACTTTTCTGCCGCCGCGATCTTCAAAAGTATAGAGGAGTTTGTCGGCTTCGTCGCCGTATTTACCAGTTAGGAGTTCTGCGTATTCGAGAGTGGGAGTTTCTAGTGGTTCAAAGCCATGGAGTTTAAAAACTTCGACTACTTTGGATTGGACCCAGTCGCGTTTGCGTTTTTCTTCTGGGAGAAAGTCGCGGAAGCCTTTTAGGGTTTGGGGTGTTTGGTTGCTCATAGTGTGATTTTAACACTAAAGTGAAGTGGGGTTTAAAGAAAAAGTAAAAAAGTGAGTTCGTCCTGGTAGTTGTCATCATCTTCTTTGATGGCCTTGGGGTGGGTGGAGATGAGTTCGAAACCAGATTTTTTGTAAAGATTTATGGCTGCTTGGTTGGTCGAGTTGACTCTTAGGAGTAGTTGCTCAAGACGAGGTGTGAGTTGGGCGGCTTTGATGACGTGGGAGATTAGATCGGTACCAAGGTGCTGGTGGCGGTGTTTGGGGTCAACGTACAATTCGTAAATATTGGCACGATGGGCTATTTTGGGAAGAAATTCATCACCAAATTGAATCATGCCGATGAGTTTGGAGTCTTGAAATTTGCCATAGATACCGTAGTGGGGTTGTTTTGTGGAGTAGTGGATGCGGTTTTGAAAGTGTTCGATGGAAAGATTGACCTCATAATCAAAAGTAGACACAAAAGCTTGAGGGTCTGTTTGGAGACTTTGAAGTCTTAAGTGACGAAATTCTTTTGAGTCTTGGGAAGTGAGCAGTCTAATCATAGGTTATCTGGAATTTGGGTTAGGGGTAGTTTGAGTGATAGGGGATGGAGATGGTGGTTGAGCTTTGGTTCTGACTAGGCTAACTAGGTCATAGGCGCCGGTGTTGTCTGAGTCTGGTTGGTAGATGACTAAGACTTGATCTTGGGGGTTGAGATCAACTATATCGATTTCTTCGGATTGGGAGATGTCTTGGTTGATTATTGAACTTCTAGTGACAAAGACTTCTATTGGTTCTAGGCTTTGGGAAGTATTAAGGAATATGCTGTCTTCGATTAAGTCTGTTTCAACAACTGTGCCGATGAGAGTTTTTTTGGTACTTTTGGTTGGGGCTTCTTCTAGAACGAGAATACGTTTGGCTTCTAAGATGTCGTTTTCGTCGACAATGCCCATGGCAATGATGGAATCTTCGATGGCAATATCTTCTAGGTCGACTTCCTCTTCGTCTTTGATTATGACAACGTTGGGTGAAAATGAAACTAGTCGACTGGTGGTTTCAGAGGTGATGGTGAGGGTTTCGTTGGCAATTGATTCGACTGAGCCGACCCATCCTTTGGGTTCCGAGTTGGTGATACCTAAAGCTGTTGGAGAACTACTTTCGACCACCTGTTTAATACGTTCTTTGATGTTATCTTTGATAGAGTCGGGGTCTATTGGACTACTAGTTGTGGCTGGTGTGGATTCGACAACTTGTTGTTGTGCGTGGGCAATAAACGGATGGAGTTGGGAAATAAATAGGACTATGCTTAGTAATTTGATTAGTCTATTGGTCATCTGTACCTTCTTCAGTGTCTTCTTCTACATTTTCAGTTGGTTCCAAGTCAGCAGTGGAGTAAGTGATAGTCAGGTCGGCGGTTTGTGAGTTGCTAAATTGGTCTAAGGAAGTAATGGTGATAATGTTAGCGCCTTCCTCTAAAGTCATCTCTAGTGAAAAAGTTCCATCAGCTTGGGCTTGGGTGAAGGTTTGGTGTTGCGATGAAACGGCTGTTAGGTATGAGTTTGGACTTGTGGTGCCAGTGATAGTGACGGTGTCTTGATCTGAAAGGGTCTCATCAACTGGGGAAGTAACAACAAGAGAGTGGGGAGGGGGTTCGGTAGGGTTGGTTTGTTGTTGTTGGTTGTTGTTTTGTAGACTTTGTTTATTGTCTTGATAGGCTTTTTGAGCTCTGTAGATGCCAAAGGTGATGATGAGACCGATGGTGAATCCTATGGTGATGGCGATAGTTACTTCTTTTTTCATAGTCTGGTTTTAGTCTTAAGAGGGGAACTGCGGTGGAAGTTTAGCAAGTAGGGTTGGCTTTTTCAATACGAGTGAGTAGTGTATGCAAGTGGATTAGAAAAGTACTTCATGGTAAGGTAAAGTGGCAGTTTGAGTCTAAATCTTTGTGGTTGCTTAGAGTAGCGACTGCTGATAGTATCTTGATGAGTTATAAATGGATGTAGTTATCAGTTAGCGAAATATAATATGGACATTACATACTTGGGACATGCTTGTTTTAAACTTAGAACCGCTAGTGCTACAGTGGTGATGGATCCTTATAGTTCTGGTGTGGGATTGAGCTTGCCAAGAGTTAGTGCTGATGTTGTGACTGTGTCACATGGTCATGATGACCATAACAACTTTTCGGCTGTATCAGGCACGGCTAGAAGGGATAAGCCTTTTATTATCGATGCTCCTGGTGAATATGAAGTTGGGGGAATTAGTGTATTTGGAGTAAGTGCATTTCATGATGACAAAAAAGGAGAGGATCGGGGTAAAAATGTTATCTTTAGTGTATTGCTCGATGGAATAAGTGTGGTTCACTTGGGAGATTTGGGACACAAACTGAGTGAGTCTCAAGTAGCTGAGTTAAATGGAGTAGATGTGCTTTTGTGCCCAGTTGGAGGAGTTTATACAATTGGACCTAAAGAAGTTGGCGAAGTGGTTTCGGCTATAGATCCTTCTTATTTGATACCGATGCATTACAAAACTGACGAACACGATGCCAAGCTGTTTTCAGAGTTGGCAACTGTTGATGAGTTTTTGAGCGTTTTTGGTTCAGAAGCAAAAAGAGAAGAGAAACTGAGTGTGAGCAGAACTAGTGTGCCAGAAGAATTAGAGGTAGTGGTATTAAAATCTTAAAAATATAGAGCAATTAGTATTTGGGGTGGTAAATATGGCAGCCAGGGTGCCGCCGCACAATGCAGAAGCAGAACAAAGTGTGTTGGGTGCGATACTTCTAAGTAAAGACGCTGTTTCGGAAGTGGCCGATGTGCTGAAGGCCGATCATTTTTACAACAAACATCATAGTGATATTTATGAGGCAATGGTTAAGTTGTATGACCAAAGGGATCCTATTGATCTTTTGACTTTGTCAGATCAGTTGAAAAAAGGTAAGAAATTAAAATCGGTAGGAGGTTCTGCATACTTAACCTCATTGACAGAAAAAGTGCCAACTGCTTCTCATATCAAACACTATGCGGCGCTGATTAAAGATAGTTATTCAAAGAGAGAGATTATCTCGACTTCGGCTGAGTTAACAGAGATGGCATTTGATGATTCAAAAAAAGTGGATGAGATGTTGGATATGGCTGAGCAGCGAGTGTTTGGGCTGTCTCAATCGAGCATGAATCAATCTTTTGTTCATGTAAAAGAAGCATTGGCAGATAGTTTTGAGAGGCTTGATGAGTTACACAAGTCAGACGGGGGAATGCGAGGAGTACCAACTGGTTTTGGAAATTTGGATAAAATGTTGGCCGGTTTGCATCCTTCAAACTTAGTCATTTTGGCTGCAAGACCTGGTATGGGAAAGACAGCTTTTGCATTAAACATTGCTCAAAATATTGCAGTGAAAGAGGCTGAGCCAGTTGGCTTTTTTAGTTTGGAAATGAGTAAAGAGGAGTTGATTGATCGTTTGTTGGTGTCCCAAGCGGATATTGACGCCTGGAAGCTAAAGACTGGAAGATTGAATGAGAGTGAGTTTGGTAGATTGTCTGATGCGATGGGAGTGTTGGCTGATAGTCCGATTTACATTGATGACACCCCTGGAGCGAGTTTGTTGGAAATGAGAACAAAAGCTAGGAGATTGATGTCGGAGAGAGGAATGAAGTTGATCGTGGTTGACTACTTAACACTGATCCAGCCAAATAGGCGAATGGATAATCGAGTGCAGGAAGTGGCAGAGATATCATTGGGGTTAAAGAACTTGGCTAGAGAACTTAAAGTGCCTGTTTTGTGTTTGGCACAGCTTAATCGTGGAGTGGAGCATCGTGGTAATGCACAACCACAGTTGTCTGACTTAAGAGATTCGGGAGCGATTGAACAAGATGCTGACGTAGTGATGTTTTTGTATCGAGAGGATGTCGAGGATAGAGAGAACGTGAAGTTGATTGTGGCCAAACATCGAAATGGTGCTGTGGGACAAATTGATTTGAGATTTATGGGGAATAAATTGAAGTTTTTCCCTATGGAGTCTTTGAGAAGTGATGAATAAGACAGGAAAGTTTAAGCGTTGACAAAGCTGTTTGAAAACAAGGAGTTGAGTTCGTTGGCAGGTGGTGCTGTGAGGGTGGGGACGATGCCATAGATAAGGTAGATGGTGATGCCGGTTAGGATGATGAAAAAGAGAAAGAAGCCGGCTTCGGCTTTGATATTGGCGTATTTTTGGCCTTTGCTGACGCCATAGGCAAAGATAGAAACAAAGACTAGCCAAAGTAGGG
>CBDUQH010000066.1:0-6801 GCA_965369335.1 uncultured bacterium | reverse complement strand
CAATTTCTGAGTCGAGTTTGTGTTTTTGGGTATAGACGAGAGGGAAAGAACTAAAAGCCATGAATAGTGTTAGTGGGATGGCTAAAGCCATGGCGGTGTTTGGTTTAAATATTTGGATGATAATGTAGCTGAGTGTTAAGGCGAATAACAATCTTAATATAGTAATAAGTGTGAGTAACTTGATTCTTTTTGAATCGGGTTTTTGGAGAGATAAGCCCATAAAAACTGTAACCAGGAGGATGAAGCTGTTTCCAATAAATTCAAAAGAGTTGGTGAGTGGATTGGGAAGTTGGATGTGGAGATAGTTTAGAAAAGCTGCAATAGTGACCGCTACCAAGACAGGGTCAGTGACAACACTTTTGGCTACTTGTTTAAAATTGGTCTTTTGGGTTTGGTCGAAAATGGCGGCGATGATTGGCCCTATGACCATGATGGTGACGAATAAAACAATGTCTATGGAGACAAGTTTGGAGAAAATTTCTGGTTCAAAGTTGAGTTGGACAAAAGGGTATCCAACTGGCCCGACTGAGTAGGATAGTGAGAGTAGTAACAAGCTTCCAAGGAGTGGCTTTTTAAATTTGGTGAGTTGGTTAGTTAGTACTATGATTGGGAGCAAGAGCAAGTTGGCTGAAAAGATTGCCAAGACAATGACCCAATCGCTGGGGTTAAAAGTAAGGTTGTAGATAACATTGAAAGCAAAAAGAGGTAGGGTGAATTTAAAGATTAGTGGGGATAAGGCTTGGGCAAGAGATGGTTTAAAGATGCCTTTTTTTCTTAACCAAAGTACAACTGCCAAAGTAAAAAATAGGGGCATTGAGTTGTTTAAAGTAACTAGGAGTGAGTTCATGGGGCTATTTTAACCGATAACTTGCTTTGCTGATAACGAGTAGATTAAGATCCATTTGACTAGTCTATAGATTGTAGTTGGCATAAGGTGTCAATTTGGAAGTATGTAGTGTGATTTAAAGATGGTTATATAATGTGGTTAGTCTATGAAAGTTATTTTTGATACCAATGTATTTGTGGCTGCTGGGTTTAATAGGAGTTCGAGTAGTGCAAGGTTGGTGGGTAAAGTTGAAAGAGGTGAGTTAGAACTAGTGTGGAATGAGGCGACATTGAAGGAGACAAGGATGATAGTAAGTAAGATTCCGCCACTTGATTGGAGAAGGTTCGAAGGATTGTTTAAGGATGAAGGAAAGTTTGAGGGTGGGGTTGATGTGGGTAAGTTTGGGTTTGTGGAGGATAAAGATGATCGAAAGTTTGCTGGTTTGGCAGATGCAACCAACTCCCCCATTGTGACTAATGATGATCATTTGTTGACTCATCGAAAGAGGTTTAGGTTTGAGGTGATGAAGCCGGGAGAGTTTCTGAGAAACTTGGAGTAGGATAAATTGATGCTGTATCTGGATTTGTCTTGTATAATACTGTGTTGAACAATAAAAATGTTAGGTATGTCCTCTAAGGTCTAAATGTATTTAGAGGCTAGCCATAAACTGAACTTGTTCTAGTTTATGGCCCCGTCGTCTAGTGGTTAGGACACAAGGTTCTCATCCTTGTAACGAGGGTTCGATTCCCTCCGGGGTCACGAGATAAAAAAGCACGTTATATACGTGCTTTTTTAGTTCATGTCCTGGGTTGAATTGACCTGCTAAACGAAGTGAAGCTAGTTCTGCCACCAAGTTGCCAAGCAACCTGGTTAATCCCTTTAGGGAGATTCCCTCCGGGGTCACAGACCAAAATAGCTCGCTATTCGGGCTATTTTTGTTTGTACTCTTGGTTGAATTTAACTTGCCCGATAGGGCGGGTTCGCGCACTTCAAGTGAACGAAGTGAACATGAGAAGCACCCTTGGGGTGATTCCCTCCTGGGTCACACATCCTATAGTGTTCAAACAGACCCAGAGGTATAGTCTGTTTACACCGATACAATCGACTTAAAATCTCCCATGTGGAGATTTTTTGTTTTAACAGCCCGTAAGGCTTGGATTCTTCCGATATAAGTACTTATAAAAAAACTTCTATTTAGGCTCGTTTATCCTGGAAATTTCCTCTAAACTGGTAGATATGGAGCAAACATATATAAAGGCCTTTTTTATTCTGGGATTCTTTATTGTTAGCGGTTTAGTCGTCGCTTTTTTAAAAAAGATTTTGCTTAACCCATTTGGTCAAGTCTACAAAGCCAAAGGCCCATATTTACTTTCCGCTGGTGAGAAACGGTTTTTTGATGCCCTATCTCAATCCATACCTCCTGATTTGTATATTTGTCCAAAGGTTAGACTTGCTGATCTGATTGAAGTTAATCTCTCAAAAAGTGATAAGAACTTTTGGAAGACATTTAACAAAATTTCTCAGAAACACGTTGATTTTGTGCTGTGTAATAAGTCTGACTTTGCTCCTAGATTAGTAGTAGAACTTGATGGTGGTAGTCACAAAAACAATTCTCGCTCCCAAAGAGATCAGTTTGTTGATGATGTTTTCAAACAAGCAGGGATTCCAATTACTCATGTAAAAGTTACTAATGATTACTTCAATCTGGCCAAACAAATTTCTAAAGTACTTACTGCAAATGTTACTCCTGTTTCGAACTTCTGAAGAAAAAGACAGTGACTTTGTGTCAGTAATTAAAATATAAAAATAAATCAAACTAGACTAACTACTTTATAGTGTCTCATTTGCCTTGTTTTTCTCAAGTTATAGTGGCCCAGGGGGTTGAGACGCTGATGGGTATACTCATATAAAATAGTGGTACAATAACTTTATGCCAATGACAATAAAAGGAAACTGCCAGAGTTGTTTGATGCCTTTTTCCAAAGATCCAAAAGGAGAAAATCGAGAAAGTGAGGAGTATTGCAGTTACTGTTTTGAAAAAGGGAAATTGGTTTACGAAGGTGATGATGTGAGGGAGTTTAAGAAAAAGATGGTAGAGGCAATGGTGGCAAAAGGTGAGAGTAAGTTAAAGGCTCACTTGTTTGCGTTTATGGCTGGATTTGCTCCCAGATGGAAGAAAAAATAAATCTCTACTTAGCCTGTTTTTTTAGGAGTTCACGTACGGCAATAAGTTCACGCTCGATAGTGTCTAGTTTGGTTTGGAGGTCGACGTCGTCGGCATTTGCTTCGGTGTCGAAGTAAGTGATAGGTTTTTTGGTGAGTTTGGAGATTTTTTTCATCATTTCAAAGTTGGGTTTAGCTCTACCTACTTCGTAGGCACTGATGGTTTTGTCGGATACATTGAGGGATTTTGCCAAGTCTTTTTGAGAAAGACCTGATTCTTTTCTAGCTTTTTTAAGTTTTTGACCAATGGCCTTGGTGGATTTGTTTGACATTTTATTCTTGAATAATTAGAATTAATTCTAAATGATTATTAATTATTATTTGAGATGAACTTAAGCCAATCTGCCTTGGTAGTTGAACCCAACGATGATGTGGTGCTTCCGTATAGGTTTTTGGAAAACTCTTTCTTGGTTAGAAGAGTTAGGAAGATTGAAGTTGGAATACAGTATTTTAAAAAAAATAGTGTTGATATTCTACTGCTAAGTGCAAGTTTTTCCAGTGAAGAGACGCTAGAAATGTTGGAAGTAGTAAAGAATCTTAGCACACAAGGCTTAATACCTCTAGTAATAGTCTTGGATTGGACAAATCCGGTTAATTTTGTGGCAGGGACTACTTGGACTGGCAAGATTGGAGTATTGGATAGTTTTGCCAATGAAGATCAATTTAAGGCGGTGGTGGATAGGATTATGGGGTTGGTATTGTAAGAGTATTTAGGTCTTAGTATAGGGTATGAAGTATAAAATTGAGAGATAGTTAATACTTTATACTCGATACTCTATACAAATCCTTATCTAATATTATTTTCGATTAAGTAACCCAATCCGTAGGCAGCGGTGGCGGCAATGGCTCCAATAGATAGCATCTCAAAACCATTTATGTACCATTTGCCTTTGGTGGTGATAGTTCTTAGGCTGCCCACAATAAACAGTGCAGAGGCGGTGGAAATAATGGAAAGGATAAATTGGTGTTCTAATGGGATAGGAAGGCCTAGAATTTTAAGAAAGTAAGGAGCCAGAGGAAGTGCCCCTGCAAGATTAAAAGCAATGATGGTGATAAGCCCGGTTTTCCAAAGTCCAGTTTGATAATATTTTTTTTGGGCGACTTTTCTCATCCTTTGTTCTGATTTTTCACCTAGATAGTCCCCTATTCCCATGCTTAAACCGTCGGCAACCATGTTGGCGATGCCCAAGACAATAATAATTCTGGCAGATAGACCTGCACCGGCAACCCCTGCTACCACGGCAAAGGTGGTGATGATGCCGTCATTGGCTCCGTAGACTGCGGCTTTTAAGTAGCGTGGTGGGAAGGACATACTACTAGAATATCGAAAATTGAATATAGAATATAGGGGAAAAAGTAGTGAAAGTTGCTGGTTTTTACTTTAGAATGAATTTATGGCAGATAAAAAACCTGAAGAAACAAATACACAAGATGTGAAAAAAGAAGAAGAGAAAGGCACAGAAGCACAAGCAGCTAAAAGCTCAAATGCTCAAAAGCCTAAAGGTGGCGATGATAAGGAAGCTAAACAACAAGCAGGTCATGAAAAAGACAAAAAAATGGCAGAGAAGTTGATGGGCGAGTTGAAAGAGAAGAAAGGTGTTGAGGTCGCTGCTGAAAAGGAAGAAGATAAAGATAAAAAGGAGGATGGAGCAAAACAGGAATCAAAAAAAGAAGAAGCTAAGCCAGAGGAAAATAAAGAAGAAAGCGCAAAAGAAGAAGAGAAAAAAGAAGAAAGTACAAAGGAACAAAAGCCTAAAGACTCGAAAGAAAAGGAAGAAGATAAAAAGTCTGAACCTAAGGAAGCAAAAGAGGTTGATGAAGCTTCAGAGGAGATGGAAAAAGTAGAGGAAGAGACCGAAGCTACTCCGGGAGCTAATGACAGTAAGATTGTGGAAATGGCCGGGACTATCAATAAAAATTTGGTCAATAATTCGAGTGACAAAAAGGTTGAGTTTAGAGTTCACAAAGCGGCTATGTGGATAATGGTTGGAACGTTTGTGGGATTGGTTGGATGGGGAGCTTTTTTGGTGTTTTTGAGTATGTAGGGGTAAATTTCTATTTGCCCCAATTGACCTAAAAAGGTTTTAGTATTGTCTTCCCGGTAAAGGCACGAAGTAGCCTTGTCCGGGATCTTCACCTGTGGGTGTAAGACCCCTGCCTTCGCAGGGGTGACAGGAGGGTGCAGAGGTGACGAAGGATTTAGCGAAACGAAGTTGAACGCTTTGGCTAGATTCTTCATCCGCCGACTAACGGATTCAGAATGACATTGGCACTATGTTCTTGTCAGAGTTCACAGCTATGGAGGTTTTCGCCGGCGACGCAAGTGTCAGTGCCAGAGTCTCCG
This sequence comes from uncultured bacterium, assembly GCA_965369335.1. Taxonomy (GTDB): domain Bacteria; phylum Patescibacteriota; class Microgenomatia; order UBA1400; family CAYNFZ01; genus CBDUQH01. The sequence continues at coordinate 1,408 of CBDUQH010000066.1, read as the reverse complement.
TGGAGTCGGTCTTGGTCTGGTCCGCCGTCTAGGTAGTCGTTACCCGAGCCACCTTGGAGTTTGTCGTCGTCATCTTCGCCATAGAGTTGGTCATTTCCTGAGCCACCTTTGATTTGATCTTTACCAGTGCCGCCATATACAAGGTCATCTTGTGAGCCGGCGTTGACTTTGTCGTTGCCAGGTCCAGCATAGATGGTATCTTCTCCTGAGCCCGAATCGATATTGTCTTGTTCTGCTCCGCCAAAAATCAGGTCATTTCCAGAACCAGCGTCGATTTTATCTTTGCCTTCTCCTCCATCGATGATGTCATTGCCACTTTGTCCGTAGAGTTTGTCTTTGCCGTCGCCGCCAATGATACAATCATGGCCACCACCGCCGTGGATTTTATCGTTGCCGGCTAGACCAATGATGAGCTCATTGGCTGGAGTGCCTTCAAGTTTGTCGTGTCCAGGAGTGCCTGTGATAACTTCAGTGACTATCCCCTGCAGATCACTACAAACCTCAGGGAGTTGGACAGGTGGTTTGGTTTGTTTGAAGATTAGGTCAAAAATGGTTTGGGTGAGTTGGTATTCGTTGCCTGCTGTGGTTTTGAAGCAGACTTGGAAATCGTAGCTGGTGGTGCCTCCATTGCCAGTAACTGTGGAAAGTGGTAAGCCGTCAGGATTGGAATCGGTGAAAAAATCGTTGACTGTTTTGGTGCCGTTGGTGCCCCCGTAGAGGTCGGTGGCATTTTCTGAGATGGTTAGGTCTAGTTGGGTGGAGAGGCCATCGTCGTCGATTTCGTTGTCGGAGCGGACGGTGATGTTGGCAGGGTTGGTGCCGTTGTTTTTGACTTGGACAGTGCGAGTGACACAATCACCTGGCAACATGTTGTGTACTTGGAAGATGGGGTCACCGCCGATGGGGACACCGAGGTAAGTGATGAGTAAGTTACCTGAGTGGACTTGATAGTGGGCACTGGCTTGTTGGGGTCTTTGTTGGATGAATTGGTAACCGACAATAACTAGTACCAGTGACCAGATGGAGATGCGGAAGAGTTGGTTTTTGAGGAGAAGGTTCATGAGTATAGTGTCGGTGTGTCATTCTGAATCTGCCAGTTGGCGGATGAAGAATCTAGTGATTGTGTGAGCTTTAGCGCTCTAGATCCTTCGCCATTCGCTTTGCTCAGGGTAAACAAGCTCAGGATGACAAGGTTTAGTAATTGACCTAATTTATAGTTAATCTAATTCTTCTAAAAAATAACAAGTATCCAATGATAAATTTTAAAAGTTTGAAGTTGCTATTTGTTTTTATAGATTCCGGATAAGGCTAGCTTCGCGGCCTTTACCGGAATGACAAACTTTTTCTAATTAATGTTTACGGTACTACTTCGATAGACTTCGCCACCGCCGACAAGGCTGATCCAAAG
>CBDUQH010000065.1:0-6814 GCA_965369335.1 uncultured bacterium | reverse complement strand
ATAGCACCCTCTAGCCACTCCCCGGGGAGATTGATCCCGGGGAAAACTATCCCGGGGAACAAAAAAACACTTACAACTTTTTAAGCAGTGTCCCTTTTCGGGACACTCCCCAAACGGGACACTCCCCACCTATAACTCTGCTAAAATACCCCTGTGCTTCTGGTGGAAAACTATTCCATCGGCTCTTTGAAATGGAGAAAGGGCTATGCCCAAATTCCAAACCATTGCAGAGATTGTTGGTTACTTAACCATGATCTCAATAATATCAGTAGCCAAACTAATCAGACTCCGGGTCAACAAAGAAGACCTTTTCGTCACTCAAATAGGCTTGGTACTCACGTTTATCTTTGTTTTTGGGCTAGTAGTCTTCGGCAACAGCGACCTTACCATTGCCATCACTAGCTCGTTAGTTGCATGTGCCGCCATCGCCTACCACGATCTAACAACCCAAACCGCCAGCAACTAAACTATCCTGCGCTTGAGAAGCACACTATGTCCACAGCCCAAGCGCACTTTTTCCTCTTAACTCCCCGGGGAGATTGATCCCGGGGAAAATCATCCCGGGATGACACCACAAACTCATCAATTACTCCTCAAGTCCTCCATTGTCATCGGCCTAGTATCATCACCAAAATCAACAAACCACTTAATCTGTAAATCTTCATCAGTCAATACAATCAATTTTCTCATTGCTCCACTGGTTACCAAGCCCCTCCCTTTATGACCAACTAGTACAGCCGCCTTAAGATATTCTCTAGTAAAATTTCCCACAACCAACTCAGACAACTTAGATTTTTGATCCCAACTTCCTTTTCCTTCCATCATCTCCTTAAATTGTTTTCTCACCAATTTCTGATTAAACATCTCATCCTTCAAAACTTCAGCCCTCACCCACCCTTCTCCACGCACCCATATTTCGAGACTATCTTCATCAGCATTCTCCCAACTAACATCATTATCCATCACAGTCTCATATTCACAGCGAATCTTAAACTTCACACCACGATCATCACCAGGTTTACCCAATCCCACAATCCTAAACAAATCCAACTTAGAAGTCCCCAAACCTGTATCAATCACCCCTGTTTCATAAAACCTTCTGCCCCTCTCAAACGATAATGATTTTTTCTCATAAACCACTCTGCCAGCTAATTTACTAAAGACAAAATTTTCCAAACCATCTTTAACACTAAAACTCGCACGTAATTCTCTTTCCTTTAACACTGGCTCTCTTCCCCCAAAACTAAACCATTTTTTGTCGTTTAAAACATCTCTCCCCCAAACACTCCTTTGATTAAACCCCACTTTTTCGCTTCCATCTTTTTGATTTCTATAAGTACCCACCCAACTCAGCTCGTCTCTGTAGGCCAAAAGATACTCAATTGGTAACCCCAAAGCTATATGTTTTGTACCCAAGTTAGAAACTGTTTGTAACTGATCAATTTGATCCTGACTTGATTTATCCAGATAATAAATTCTTTTTCGAATGCCATACTTCTCATTACCATCAACCTCACCCAAAGGCACCTGCTGCACTTCATAATGCAAGCCCCCACCTCCAACTGTCGGTATCTCAAAAAAATCAGTAGTCGACCCGACAATGTTAGAGATTTCACTAATCCTAATAAACTCTTGCATCCTGACCGGCCGACCGTAATACCAACCCACTATCACATACATATCAATACCTTGTTCGTTTGGTACACTCCACACACTTTGGGCCAACAAGTCTCTAGGATCAACCGACCCACAAAACTCAGGAATACCAAAAGCAAACACTTCTCTTAGTCTCCTTTTATCAAATATGACTCTGTTCGCCCTATCCACTCCATAATCACCTTCCATCAACAAATTCATCCATTCCACAGTCTGATGACTTACAATTGGATCAATACTACTTTCAAGATTTTGTTCTAATCTAGAATAGTCAATTTTTGGAAACCTTGGCACTCCCTCAATACCAACATCCAATACTTCATCAAGCTCTTCTGGGTTTAGAAAACTACCTCTTCCACTTCCACCACCCAACTCAACTCCCCCGACTCCATACTCTCTATTACTCATCTAACCTCCAATAAATCGCCACATCATACCACACACTAGTCATTTAGAATCCGATCCGAGTAATAATCACGCAGATTTAAATCCTCATCAAATTCCAACCACAGACAACTGCCTTCCTCATCCAAACGCACCTTATACAGTTTCATCTCATCATCGCCTCCCAACTCTTCATCTCTCAAATATAGATCAAACATCGCCAGCACCAACAACAATTCATCCACACTCATTCCCCTAGACTCACCTTCACTACTACCTCTCTGTCCAGACTCTATCCTAGCCAAATGCTCCATTGAAGACTTAAACTGCACATCATCCACCCAAAGCATCTCCCCACTCGCATCCACCGCCTCCAAATCTTTCCTGCCATCATAATCAACCAACACTTTATTGATTTGATCCTCATCATCCAAAAAAACCACCACTTTCACCACCACCTCAGACAAATAGTCTTTGGTGTTACTCTCCTTGCCAATATTCACCAACTCACTTAACTCCAAATCTGACACAGCCACGAAATCCACAAACTCTTTTCTATCAAAGCCTGCCTCATCAAAACTCACCTCCCTCACCAAGCGTATCAACTCTTGACTTGAATGTACAGAAATCCTTACATCCTCAAACCCACCTTCACTATTCATATCAGTACTTCTAGCCCTCACATCCCTACTCACCAACTCAAAATCTTCACCATACCTTTTAACATCATCAAACTGCATTTTTATGTTCTCCAACTTGCCGTGCTCTCTCAACTCATATGCTAACTCTCTTCCTCTAACAAAGTTGGTAAACACAGTGATCGAATTCATATCACTTCTAAACCAAGGAGAAATAGGTGGCATATCTTCTCCCAAATCATCCAAATACAACCTATGACTTCTCCCTTCAACCAAAAACCCAGCACTATCCATCCAATCATCTTTATCCACCTCAATCCAATATCTCCTCCCTTGCACATCCACCAAACTCAAAAAATCTGCCTCAAAGACCTCCTCATACACCGCTTCAAACTCCAAATCCTCTTCCCTTTCAGAATCATCCCTTCTAGAAAACAACACCTGCTTTCCAATTCTTCCTTGATGAAAGGCACTCAATACTAGCTCATCACCCAAAACATAAAAACTCCTCTGAAAGCCATCAAAATAACCCAACTCATTCTCACCCCAGGTCTCGACTCCAAACAAATCAACATACTCCCGCCTCATCTGCTCCATCACATCACTGTTGCCATGCAACCAAGCCTGAGCACACTGTTTTAAAAAATCAATTTGGCTATCTAAATGCTCCTCTACCCCAGCTTCATATTCATCATCCCACTGGTTCAAATCAAACTTGGGAACTTCCACCCCCATCTCGTTTCCAAACTCATCAAACCCATCCAAATATTCCTGTTTCACCAAACTCCCTCTACCTCTATCCTTACCAACATTCAAACTACCATCAACTCTTTCATTTGCCATATCAACCTATACTAACACACACCTTTCCTTCTCAAAACAACCTAATTAAAATTTGTAGTTACCGCATGTTTCTACATATCTCAAAGTGTTTCCACATATTTCAATTTCCATCCCATAACAATTGCCACACCAGAGATAATAAGCTAAAATCACTTGCTTTCTGAGTCGTTGGTACACCCACCGCTTCAGAGGCTCGTTAACAGAAGATAAACACTAACCAATAACTTTATAGAGTCAGGAAAAGACAATGAGCCACACCTTATCAGTGATAAGAAATCAGATCGAGCAAATCTTGCAAGATAACATCGAAGAAATTGGTGGCAACCAAGACATGGTTACCGAGGCGATGGTTGATTCTTGTATTGACGGTAGTTTAAAAAAGACAATCAAGTCACTCTTAAAGCAACTTGATGTTCCAACCAAAAAAGCAAGACGTCTACAGGCAAAGGTCATTCTCAATGAGATCATCGACTCCTTGATAAACGGCGAACCCACAGAGGACTTAATTCGACAATACAACCAATTAGCCCCTCGAGATCAACTGCACAAGATTTACACCGTAGTCGATCGGCTCCAACTGATCCAAAGTTGCCTCAGCAAAGAAACTCCAGATTTAGGCTTCGCACACCACATCCTGGGTCACATCAAACACGACTTTGGTCCAGAACACCGGGTTACACAGTTCGTTCAAGAACTGATCACCCGAACCACAAGTGCAGCCCCATCACCCCATTGACCACACAATATCTTCTGTTAAAACCAAACGCCAGAATAGCCTTTGCTATCTGGCGTTTTTAATTTTCACCAAACACAAAAAAACACCCCCAAGTATATTTGTTTAAATCTGTTCAATCTTTCGATACAACAAATCTATAACAATCACTTGAGGGTTATTTTGGCTTACTCGAAATCTCGATTGTAAGGGCGATGATGCCCTCGACCTCCATGTCCACCATAAGGAAGATCGTCCCACGGATCATAAGTTGACACAGAATTACTTCTCAAGTTAGCCAATAGCCGAAACACACACCACATCACCACAGTTGAAATCGCCAAAAACACCAAATGTAATCCGACAATTTCCAAACTAAGGTTAGTGTCATTCAAGTCTTGTCCAAGTAACTTCCAAGCAAACTTATCTTCCAAAAAGCCTACCAAAATAGTCCCCTTAACCGCAGCTAGCCACAAGATGCTTTTTATTTCATCCTCGTATTTGGCTGTCACTAGGTTAGGTCCTATTATCAAACATACCCAAACAAGACTAAATCCAATAAGCACTTGCCAAACAGGCATTTTCCAACTCTCCTAAACTGTCATCAGCCTTAATGTGCAAATTCCACTTATTATACAACCACCAGAAAAAAAACAACTTCACTAGGTAATACTCACCAACCAACTCTCCTACATCCGCTTGGGAGCATCAATCCCCAGTATCTTCAATCCAGACTCCAACACCACACTCACACCTTCAGTCAACCCAATTCTAAACATCGTTTCAGATTTTAGATTCGAAACTTCATCTTGGTTCTTGCCCAAAATACTGTGTTTATTGTAAAAACTGTTAAATTTTTTGGACAACTCATACACATACCCAGCCACCAAGTGCGGCGCCAAATCCTCAGCCGCTCTCTCAATCACCTCACCAAACCACACCAGCTCCACCAACACACCTCGCTCTTCAGAATTCAATTCTAAATCTTGAATCTTAAATCTTAAATCATAATTCCCTCTGTTAGCTTTATCTATTACACTCCTCCCCCTAGCATACGTATATTGAACATACGGCCCACTATTGCCTTCAAAGCTCACAGACTCCTCAAAATCAAACGAGATATCTTGCATCCTGGCCACTTTTAACAAACTATACTTAACCGCCCCCACACCAACAATTTCAGCCAAAGCCTCCACTTCATCCGCACTTAAGTCTTCATTTTTAATCAAACCCTTAACTCTATCTCTAGCTTCATCCAACAACTCATCAATGTAAACCACGTTTCCCTTCCTTGAACTCATTTTTCCCTCTCCTTTTATTCTCATCGCCCCATAAGCCACATGATGATAATCTTCATACTTACCAATTCCCAACTGCTCACACGCCGCAAACATCTGCCTCATCGCCAACGACTGTTCAGGCCCAATCACCCAATAAAGTTGGTCTGCTCCATAAGTTTCTCGCTTCAATTTAGTCAAAGCCAAATCTTGTGTAATATACAAAGCTGTTCCATCAGATTTAGTCACAATCGTGTCACTCAAATCAAACTTGGCCAAATCAGTCACCACCGCTCCATCATCCAGCTTCCTAAACACACCTTTTTCAATTCCCTTTTCAACCAGCACTTTCCCTTCCTTGTAATGTTCGTGTTCATGCCAAACTTTATCCCACTTATTACCCAACCTATCCAAAGTCATTTTTTGACCTGCATAAGAAAAGCCCAAAACCAACTCCCACAAAGCCCAAACCTTTTCGTCTTCCGCTTCCCAATCAACCACCATCTGTCTCACTATCTCTTCATTCCCTTTGAAATCATCACTGCCCTTTACATACAACTCATCCACAAACCGATCAGGCCTTAAGCCTTCATCTTCAGGCTGTTTCCAATCATCCCTATGTTCAAACCAATAACCCACATCCACCGGCACTTCTTCACTTTTTCGAGCAAATTTAAGATACCCCCACATCAACTTGGCAATCGCGATCCCTCGGTTATTATCGATACAATCTCTAATCACTTCGTTTCCATTTGCCTCCAATACATTGGCAATCGCCATCCCAGTAACATTATTCCTCAAATGACCCAAATGCATTGACTTGTTGGGATTTGGTGAAGTGTGTTCCACCACCACTCGCTGCTTTTGAGCTTTTGTACTTTTGTTCTTTTGCTTACCGACAGTAGCCTTTGCAAAGGCAGGTGCTTTTCCATAATCATCTTTTTCCTCCAACACCTTAGCCAGGTTATCAATCAAAAACTCATCACTCAACCAAAAATTCACAAACCCTGGCCCCGCCACCTCAATTCTTACAATCACCTCATTATTCTTAAATCTTGAATCATGAATCTTGTTCACTATTGCCTCACCCAACTCCCTCGGAGACTTAAAAGCTTGTTGCTTGTCACCTGTTGCCTGTAGCCTCGAAAACATCACCATCGCCACATTCGAACTCACATCCCCAAACTGAGGATTACTGGTTCTCTCCAACCCAATCTCCTCAGGCACATCAAACCCCAGCTCATCCAAAGCCTTAGCTATCAAATCTTTTATTTCACTTTTCCAATCCATAGACTCCTAACAAC
>CBDUQH010000064.1:0-6849 GCA_965369335.1 uncultured bacterium | reverse complement strand
TTATCAATACATGCCAAGTAAAAAATCTGCCTCCAAAAAACAAACGGCACAAAAAAACAAATCACCCAAAACTGAGACTCCTCAGGAATTTATTCACGAGCAGCAAGAAGAAACTCTTCAAAAAGCCTCACCAAAAGCTGCTGACAAACCCATATTAAAGGATATCGACATGGACTCAAAGACTTCATCTTCAACCCAAAAAGCCAACCCTATTGCAACCATTTTTACTGTAATCATTATAGTATTAGCAGGCACAGTCACTGGATTTGGAATCAACAAAGCCGTTGCCAAAAAACAAGTCACCTCACACGATGCCGAGTCTGCCAATGAAATTTTAAAACAAGGTGTTGCAGTGGGAACTGTTGTTGGAAACCCAGACAAAGAAACCTTTAGTGACAGCGCAGAAGGAGTTCTTGTTAAAGGAGGCCTTGAAGGAGAAGGCTCTCATCACCTCCTTAGACCTGGAGGCGTTAGCCAAACGGTCTATCTTACATCATCAGTTTTAGACCTAGACGAACTTGTAAACCATAAAGTCAAAGTCTTTGGAGAAACATTTGCTGCTCAAAAAGCAGGTTGGCTCATGGACGTTGGCCGTGTAGAAGTCATTCAACTTAACGCCGAGAAACCATTTGAAGAGGAATAAATACGATCCCGCCCAAACCAAATTGTTAATCACTAACCTGCCTGATGATCACCTTCGAATCAGTTACCAAACAATATCCTAGCGGACATACTGCTCTTAATGACCTTACCTTCAACATCGATGCGGGAGAGTTTGTCTTCCTCCTTGGACCATCTGGTTCAGGCAAAACCACTATCTTAAGGCTCATGCTTCGAGAAATTACTCCAACTAAAGGAAAAATACTCATTGCTGACCATGATCTCAACTTAATTCCCAACAAAGAAATACCTTACCTTAGACGACAAATTGGCTCGGCTTTTCAAGATTTCAAACTTTTACCCGACAAAAGTGCCTATGAAAACGTAGCCCTGGCTTTGGATATCTTGGGCAAAGGCCAAACCCACACCCAAAAACTTACCTATGCCTTACTCGATCGGGTCGGCCTCAAAGAAAAAATTCACTTATACCCCTCTCAGCTATCTGGTGGCGAAATCCAAAGGGTAGCCATCGCTAGGGCCTTGGCCACTAACCCCGTTCTACTTTTCGCAGACGAACCAACCGGAAACCTTGATCAAGAGGCTTCAGCCAAAATCATTGAACTGCTTCAATTAATCAACGCCGAAGGCACCACCGTCATCATGTCCACTCACGACCAAAATCTGGCTGATAAATTTAAACACAGACAACTCCACATTAGCCAAGGCCAATTAGTCAAAGACACCAAAAAGGGTAAGGCCCACTCAGAAACCAAGACTAAATCTTCAACAAAAAAAAAGGTCACCAAAAAGAAAAAGTAATCATCATTTTTATTAGTCTTAAACCTATTCATGAAAACACTTACGAGAACCTTCACCAACATCAGAAGAACCCCCTACCAATCATTTGCTGCCATTTTGGTCATGACCACAACTTTCATTGTCGGCATTTTAATTAGCTTTACCGCTATTGGCATTTTTCAAGCGCTCTCTTACTTTGAAACCTCCCCTCAAGTCATCATCTTCTTTAAAAATGATGTCGGTGAAGAAGCTATCAATGCTCTTGAAGAAACCATCCAAACAATCCCCGAGGTTTCCAACATCGAATATGTCCCCCAAGAAGAAGCCTTAGGTATTTACCAACAACTCTCCAACAACGATCCCAGTTTGCTTGAATTAGTCTCAGCCGACATCTTGCCTGCTAGTCTTGAAGTTTCTACAGATAATTTAGAAGCCCTCAAAAACATTGCCGAAATTGCTCAAGACGCCCCAGGAGTAGACGAAGTGGCCCTTCCTGGTGGAGGTAACGATGTCGTTGACTTACTTAGCAAGTGGCTCAACGGTATAAAAATTGCCGGCGGCACCCTAATTGCACTAATGGTCTCAAGCTCAATTATTACCATTGGTATTGTTGTTGGTACCAAGATCGCTAGAAAAAATTACGAAATCAAAGTCCTTCGACTTATTGGTGCCAGCAAGTGGTATATCCAGGGACCTTTTTTAGCAGAGGGTGCTATCTACGGCATGGTTTCCAGCATTTTAGCTTTCTTAACCGTCTTTACTGTTGTCCTTTATGCTACACCTGTAATTTTAGATTTCTCTGGTGAAGTTCCTTTACTTCCACAAAATCCGTTGTTAATCGCTTCAATTTTTGGAATCTCATTGGCAACAGGTACATTAATTGGTACTATAGGTAGTTGGATAGCCGTTATACGTTTTTTAAGCAGAGACTAATGTGGAAACCAACAGCCAAGCTTCCAAGACTGAAATTCTTTAAGGTCTTTTTCACCTTATCTGTACTTTTTGCCGTCTTTTCTCTTCAATACACACCTGTGTTTTCAGATGATGATGATCTAGAGCAAAAGAAAAAAGAGATTGAAGAACTTCAACAAAACCTTAAAAGAGTCCAGGGGGAAAAGCAGACTCTCTCTTCCACCATCAACTTTCTCAACAACAAAATCAAACTTACCGAAAATCAAATCCAACAGACCGAAATCCAACTTGGTCAAATTAAAGGTGAGATCGACGACCTCTCGGTAAAAATAGATGAACTTGATGTCACTCTCGAAGAAATTACCAACTTGCTTATCACCAGAGTAAATAACACCTACAAAAAAAGCCGAATTAATCCAGTTCTTTCGCTCATTGCTGGTAGTAACTTCAGCAAGTTAGCTAGCCACTACAAATACCTCCAAACTACTCAAAAAAACGACCGTCAAGTCCTTTACCAATTAGAAGCGGCCAAGACTGACTACACCAACCAAAAAACTCTTAAAGAAGAAAAACAACTCCAGCTTGACGAGTTAACCGAAGACCTTGAGGTCCAAAAAGTCTCTTTAGATAGACAAGAGCAAGACAAAAGAGTTCTCCTTGAAGTCACCAAAAACGACGAGAAAAAGTTCCAATCAGAACTAGCCCAAAAATTGGCCGAGCTTGAAGCCATTCAATCCATTATTGCCGGTAAAGGAGACGAATCTCAAGTCGGTGACGTAAATCAAGGAGACAAAATTGCTTCGGTCATACCTGGCCCGTCTACTTGCTCTTCAGGTGCCCATCTACACTTAGAAGTAGCCAAGGACGGTGCCCACCGAAACCCAGCTGACTATCTTTCATCAAAATCACTTATTTGGGATAACGGACCCGACCAACCATTTGAACTAAAAGGCTCATGGCCTTGGCCGCTTAACGACACCATCAGAATCACCCAAGGATACGGCATGACCTTCTATGCTCTTACCCTTGGCTACTACGGTGGAGCACCACACACCGGGATAGATATGATCAACTCTTCAGATTACTCAGTCAAAGCAGTCAAAAAAGGCAAACTTTTCAGAGGAGCCATTGCTTGTAGAGGCGGCAGCCTTCGATACGTTAGAGTCGAGCACGACGATGGCGTCTCTTCGTATTACCTCCACGTCAACTATATCTAAAAACACTCTTGTATTTTCTATCTATTTTAGAGTAAAACAAAAGAACATAATCTAAAGATCAAAGAACTTTTTGTGTTCAGTTTACTTATACTTATCCCAATTTTGTTTTTCTCAACCACCTCTATTGCCAACGCCCAAATAGTCATCAACGAATTCCTTCCAGACCTCTCCTCAGATCAAGACGAAAACCAGCAAGAATGGGTTGAACTATACAACACTTCAGACCAACCCATCGACATCAACAACTATCTCCTTACCGACGCCAAAGACAACCAACTTATTATTACCCCCGAATATACAAACAACGGCTCGACTCTGATCGATCCCAACTCATTTGTCTTAATCCTTCGCTCAGGTTCCAGTTTTTCTCTCAACAATGCCTCCGACACCATCAATCTTTTCAATGCAACTCAATCAAGCCAACTCTTAGACTCATACACATACGGACAAACTCAAGAAAACAAATCAATTGGCCGATTTCCCGATGGCTCATCGCGATTTATCTACCACCTCACTCCCACACCTTCCAAGCCAAATATTGGCCCCTCTCCCACACCATCTCCCAGTCCAACACCAACCCCAAGTCCCAAACCATCTCCTACTCCCAAAACATCTTCTCAACCCCAATCCAACCCCTCACCAACATCCAAGCCATCTCCCACACAACCTGCAACAATCAAAGAAGTTGTCCTCACTCCTTCGCATACCAGCACCCATGCAGCTGTCCTAGGCATTAATTCATTCACCGCTACACCTTCTGACACCAGCGCCACCGCATCACCAAAGCCACCTAAACAAGCCTCAAAACCAACCACACCATTCTTTTTTCTAGCCGCAGGACTTAGCTTTGTTGTGCCCATACTTGTCAAAGCATACAAATCTCATAATTTGAGTTGATTTGAATCAGGTTGTAGAATTCGACTTTCCGCCAATCTCCTCCTAAAAACACTTTACTAAATACTCTATACTTAATACTAGTTACTAGATACATTTTTCTTATGAATCCAAAAATACTAGCCACTCGCTGGTTACCTCCCATATTGTGGATGGGACTAATTTTCTTTTTATCCTCCCAACCAACCCTACCCTCAGCTACAAAAATATGGGGTGATTTTATCTTCAAAAAATTAGCCCATATCACAGTCTATGCTATCCTATATTTCCTTCTCGTTAGAGCCACTGGCAAAAAAACACCCCAATCATTCCTTTTTGCCTTTGCCATCACCTTTTTGTATGCAGTCTCAGACGAGTACCACCAATCTCTCGTTCCCGGAAGACACCCTTCCCCCATAGACGTTGGCTACGACACCATTGGTGCTGCTATTGCCTATCTAAGACTCAATAAATATCTATGATAGTTACTTCTCACTCAACCAAAGAAACACAAAATTTGGCTCATCGAATTGCCAAAGAATTGAAGCCTGGATCTATACTCACCCTCAAAGGGGATTTGGGCGCCGGCAAAACCACTTTTACCCAGTTTTTAGGCCAAGCCCTTGGTATAACCAAACCTATCACCAGCCCCACTTTCACTCTGATGAAACACTACTCACTGCCAAACAGTATTGGCGACTTACTCCATTTAGATCTTTATCGCTTAGAATCTGACCAAGACCTACACTCTATTGATCTCAACGAACTCATCGACTATGGTCACCATATTATTGTCATCGAATGGCCTGAAAGATTAGTAACCCATCTACCTTCTCACACCATCGACATCCAATTTTTCAACATCAATGACACTACCAGAAGAATCCATTTAAATAACCTTTCTCTTAGCCATCTCCAATAAACACTCACAAAAACATGACCCTATACATAGACTCTTCCAACAATCTAAAAACAATTATCAAACTGGACGACCATGAGTTTATCAAAGACTATCAATCCCCACGCGACCAAGACGTTCTAGGAGCCATCCAACAAGCTCTCCAATCACAAAACAAATCATTAACCGACATCCAAAGCATCCAAGTCCACACTGGCCCAGGATCATTTACTGGACTTCGTGTTGGTATTAGCATTGCCAATACTCTCTCTTTTGCACTCAACATCCCCATCAACTCCAAACCACCCGGCACCACCATCCTTCCCAACTACCAACAAGCCCCCTCAATCACTCTTTCACACAAAAACAAAAGCTCTTAGAAATTTACTTGGGTGATTTTTCGGAAGCATTTGTCTGACACTCTAAACTTGTGTTATTTACTCTCTCCTCTTCTCCAAATAAGCCAAATGTAACCTCTTCGACTTTTCATAAGCCGATAGCCTCAACCCATTGCGACCTATCATCCTCAAAGCATATTTTGCTCCCAAATAATGTGGCATCACTACATAACTTGCTCCCTCTTGATACAAATCTTCTGCTTGATCCAAATTACTTGTCTTCACAATCACAACCGCTTTTTCATTTACTTTTCTAATCGTTTTAACCAACAACAAATCCACCTCAAAATCAGAAATCACCGAAACTATCAATTTAGCTTTTCGCAAAGGCAACTCTTCCAAAAACTCCACGTCCTTAGCATCACCATATTCAAAATCCAACTCATCATTGCCTAGTTTATCCACTGCCAAAGGGTCAAAATCCACAACCAAAAAACTCTTTTTCATTTTTTTAAATTTCTTCACATAATCTTGACCCACTCTCCCATATCCAAACAAAATCACCTCGTATTCTTTCGATTTCATTTTTCGGTTTTTCAAATCTTTGCGTATCTGTAATATTTCCAATAGGGGAGACACCAATCGATACAAACCATCCGCATACAAAATCATATAGCTAGATAAAGCAATCGTTCCCAGTCCAATTAAGGTAATCAAAGAAATCACTTCATCACCCAAATAACCCACTTCTTTACCCAAAGCCACCAAAATCATCGAAAACTCACTGATTTGGGCCACAGTCAAACCAGACATAAAGGCCACTCTTTTATGATAACCCAGCAAATTCATCAACAAAAACACAATAAGTGGATTCCCCACCAACACAAACAGACTCAGAACTATTGCTGGCACAACAGTTTCCACAAAGTTATCCACCACCATCTGTGAACCCAATAGTATAAAAAACACCACCACAAAAAAGTCTCTTAGAGGTTTTAGCCTAGATGCAATCTCTGAAGCATAAGCAGTAGTCGACAAGGCCACTCCTGCCATCAAAGCCCCAATCTCTACAGACAAACCAAGCAGTTGAAAAACAGAGGCCACTCCCATTCCCCAGGCAATACAAAAAATAAACAAAGTCTCTTGAGATCCAGCAGCAAACTTAATTAGTCTGGGCAACACATACATGCTCATCATCATAATCACAAACGCC
>CBDUQH010000063.1:0-6876 GCA_965369335.1 uncultured bacterium | reverse complement strand
GTAGTATGATTGCGCACACTCACTACATCAACTCTTACCAAAATTTTACCTTTAAGCTTCCGAATCTCTTCTGACATTCTCCTTGGTATTTCACCCGCACCTTTTTTGGCATAATAAAAACTGCCTCCATCTGGATAAAGTTCGTCTTCCAACTTCCCAGATTCAAACTGAAATCTCAAAAACTTGCCAATCACCACCTTCAACAGCTGCCGAATCTTTACGGTCTGAAATCTCTGATCAGCCCAATCAGCCGAAATCCTCCCTGGATCCATATGCCAAAATTTTTTGGTGTAAGGTAAACACATAACTTTGTACAGACCACTGCCAAACATCGACAAAAACCATTCTTTATAAGTCCTCACATTACCTCGCCCCAACAACTTGCTCCTAAATCTTGTCATCAAAAACCCCACCACACTCTCAACCGCTAACTTTTTAGGCATAGCTAAAAGCAATTGTGGAATATCAAAAGGATACTTCAAAAATCTACCGTACATAAAAATCCTACTTTGTTTATTCTTCTTCACAAACTCTTTCCCCATCAATTGTCTTACTCTTCTCAGCACTTCTTTATTCGCGCTATGGAATCTATGAGCGCAATAATCAAACCCAAACCCTTTGTACCAAACAGTCTTGTTCAAACCGCCAATCACTTTGGCCTTTTCCAACACAAGCACTTTTTTGCCATTTTTTGCATACTCCCAGGCAAAAGAAAGCCCAGCCACACCTGCTCCCAAAACCACCACATCGTATTCTTTTACTTTCATAAAATCTCTCAAACCAATTTACATATCCAGATATTCTCTTAAACCCTCTCTCCAGTCAACCATTAACTTCTGCAGTTTGTTGTCATCTTTTTCACTCACAAGCCCTTCATACTTTAGTCTATTCACAAAATACTCTCTCTCAAAATAGTCAGAACTTACAGGTACCACCTTCACATCAACACCTAAAATTTTTACAATCTCTTTTGCAATTTCAAACCTCGAGACTAATTCTTCACACGAACTATGAAACACCCCACTCAAATCATTTTCCAAAATCATCCTTATCTCTTTTGCCAAAATATTTGAAAATGTCAATGTCCCAAACTTATCGTCCACCACTTTTAACTTTTTGCGACCATTTTTTATCAACTCAACCATCTTCCCAACAAATTTTATATCACTTTCCAGCTCCGCCCCCACCATCCAACCAGCTCTTACAATAGCCGCTTCTTTCAAATAACTCTGCACCAACTCTTCACCTTTTAACTTACTTTGACCATACACATTTAACGGCCCAACCTTATCACTTTCTTTGTAATATTTCTTCCCACCACCAAAAACGTTGGCTGTACTCACATAAACCATCTTGCCTTCAAGTGTGTTAACAGTTTTGGCCAAATAGCCACTCCCCAAAGCATTCACTCTATTTGCCTTCTCTGGATATTTCTCACAAAACTCCAAGTCAGTAATTGCCGCTAAGTGCACCACCCAATCAGGCTTCAATTTATTTAACAACTCTTCCACTTCTCTTGGCTCCCCCACATCCAACTTCACCACTCCATTCCCTTCAACTAGATCTGACACCACCACTTCAAGATCTTTAAACTCCTTTTTCACTGCCAAGCCAACCATTCCTGCACCACCAGTAACCAAAACCTTTCGCTTTTTAACCGATTTATCCCTAGCTTTTTTCATTGGGCTAAAATATTCTATGCTAGACTAATACCTAGACACTATAACAACCTATGCCAAAAAAACAAATCAAAAAACCCAAGTATTCCTACCAAGGCAAATTTAACCCAAACAAACTTGTCCCGGACAACATTGACCGGCTTTCAATTCAAATGATTCCCAATAACCAAAAAATTTTGGAACTAGGTTGTGCCACCGGCTTTATGAGCCAGTACTTAAAACAGGTGAAAAACTGCCAGATCTACGGAGTAGATTTAGACCCAGCTTCCATAAAACTTGCCAAACCCCACCTCAAAAAGGCTAGGGTAGGGGACTTAGACCAAGAATCAACTTGGAAGCAAATATACCAAGATAAACCCTACGACGTTGTCTTTGCCTCTGCCGTTATTGAGCACTTAAAAAACCCTTGGGACATCATCTCCAAAATCCACTCGAATCTAAAAAAAGACGGTCTACTAGTCATCACCACCCCCAACATTGCTCACTGGCGCATGAGGGTACATCTGCTTAGGGGCAAATTTGAATACACCCAATACGGCATTCTCGACAACACCCACACCAAGTTTTTTACCTACTTCACCTTCCAAGATCTCATCACTCAAGCAGGTTTTGAAATAACTAACATCCAAATCGACCCTGCTGGAGGCATCAAGTACTTTAACCCAATCGCCAAGCACTTCCCCAATTTCTACGCCCACCAAATAGCCATCCAAGCTCGAAAGCGATGACCAAATCTTCCAAAGACCTAACCATCTCCATCGTCAGTTACAACACCAAAGATCTTCTCAGACGTTGTTTAACCTCAATTTACAAGCACACCAAAACCAATTCCTTTGAGGTCATTGTCATCGACAACAACTCCTCTGACGATTCAGCCCAAATGGTCAAAAAAGAGTTTCCCAAAGTCAAACTTATCCAAAACAAAAAAAACAACTACTACACCAAAGCCAACAATCAAGCACTAAAAATTGCCAGGGGGAAATACTTTCTTATCTTAAACTCTGACATATATCTAAAATCAAACACCCTCAAAACCCTAGTCAATTACTTAAACACCCACCCCCAGGTTGGGTCGGTTGAACCTCTCCAAGTAGACGAACAGGGCACCCCACTACCCACGGGCACCAAACACTCCCACCCACTGGCCGATTTGATCAATTTAACCCTTCTTCATAAATTCTTCAAAAACATTCCTTTTATCAAAAAAATTACTCAATCACAACTAGACCGATCCAAAACTTGGGAAACCGACGTTGTCTGTGACGCGGTCATGATGATCCCTACCCAATTACTTAGACAACTTAACGGTTATGACCCCAAAATGCTTTTGTACTACACCGAAAACGACCTTTGCCTTCGACTCCAACAACAAGGTTTCAAAAATATCCATCTGGGCACGGCCAAAGTCTGGCACACTGTCTCCGCCAGCACCGACCAACTGGGCTGGAAAAAAGTCAACCACTACTACGCTATCGATGCCCAAGCCTACTACGCCAAACACTTCCACCCTCTTCTTGGCACATTTATCAAACTCTCCTTTCTAGCCAACAATGTACTTATCGACTTCTATAAATTTCTCAAACAAAACCCACTAGTTGTCTGCATTGTATTACTAGCCGCTTTTCTCCGCTTCTATCAACTCGACAAATATATGTCATTTATTGGCGACCACGGACGCGATTTCCTAGTCGCCAGGGACATGATCCAAACAGGCCATATCCCACTTCTAGGCATACCCTCCAGCGTTCCTCGGTTTCACCAAGGGCCAATCTACATCTGGCTCCTGGCACCAGTCCTTTTTCTAGGCAACTTTGATCCCTATATTGCAGCCCTTTTTGCCGCGTCATTGGGTTTATTCGCTGTTGGAGCAACCTACATCCTTGCCAATCAAACGCTCAACAAACACACGGCCTTGATCTCAGCCCTAATTATAGCCACTTCCACACTTGCCATCGTCGAATCCAGGGCTGCTTTTCACACCAACGCCATTCCTTTGACTTCAGCTATTTTTATCTACACACTTTACAAATTTCATCAACAAAAACTTTCATCTTTTTGGCCGTCTTTATCTTGGGCTATGCTTTTTCAATTAGAACTAGTCGCCGCTCCACTTTTTGCCCTCATCCCATTAATCTTTTTTTTAAACAAACTAAAGCCCAAATTTACCCATATCAAAAAAGTCTTGTTTGCCTTAGTTATTGGTCTGTTTCCACTAATCATTTACGACTTAACCCACCAATTCAAACAATTAGGATTATTTATCGTCTGGATTGGCTATCGAATCACCAGCTTCGCAGGTCTCAGCCCCGAACACACCACTTCATTGTCCA
Source organism: uncultured bacterium (assembly GCA_965369335.1). GTDB lineage: Bacteria > Patescibacteriota > Microgenomatia > UBA1400 > CAYNFZ01 > CBDUQH01. The sequence continues at coordinate 2,867 of CBDUQH010000063.1, read as the reverse complement.
AACTAACCCACGTAGCAACCGCTATCTTTTCCTACCTCCAAAGGTTCTTCTCTTGGTACTCACCTCTACCTACTCTTTTTATTATCATCTCTACCACCCTCATCCTCTTATTTAACCGCACTAAGCTCTCTCAATTCATCAACTTAACCATTGCTTACGTCCTCATTATGTTTATCTCTTTTGCCATCCTCGGCAACGCCTCTCAAGCATACTTCCCAATCTTGTTTATTCCTTTGGCCATCCTCCCAGCCCATGCAATTAGCTTACTCAAAACTCCACTCAAACATCTTGCCATGGCTTCATTTGCCATCTTAACTCTCTTTAATTCGTACTACATCATCTCCCACAACTTCCTCCTAACCACACCCAAGGCCGTCCAAAATAACCCCTTTGGCACTTACGGCGCCCCCCTCACGAACCAAATCGAACTTACTTCATACCTCGCCAATCTGGGCACCCCTCTTCACTTAATCTCCACCGATCCTGGTTCCCAGCACCAAAGCTTTTTAGACAACTACCGTTATCTAATTTTAATTCAAGAGGGGCAGCTTGATCCGCAAGGTGCCCCCGTCTGGATCTATCAATCTACCAACTCATCCAGACCACCCAACTCCTACAACCTCACTTCAGGTTCAGTCACAGTCAGTATTCCTCTAGAACTTATCCAAAATGAATAACTTAACTACCATCATTCTCACCAAAAATTCAGCTGATACTCTCAAAAAAGCTCTTGATTCAGCTGCTTTTTCACACCAAATCTTAGTCATAGACGACTACTCCACCGATCAAACCCTCAAAATTGCCAAACAAGCCCAGGCATCAATCCTCCAAAGGCACTTAAAAGGGGACTACTCAGCCCAGCGAAACTTTGCTCTCTCAAAGGTCAAAACCCAATGGGCACTTTTTCTAGACTCAGACGAAACTATCCCCCAAGCACTAAAAAACCAAATCCAAACTGCCATTCAAAACCAACATGTCCAGGGATATTACCTAAAGCGCCAAGACAAGTTTTTAGGTAAAACCCTTAAACACGGTGAAACAGGCCACATTAAACTTCTGCGTTTAGCTCAAAAAAGTGCCGGTAAATGGCACCGTCCAGTCCATGAAGTCTGGCACATCTCTGGCCCTAACCAAACCTTATCCACACCCCTTATCCACACTCCCCACCTCAATCTAGATCAATTCTTGGATAAAATTAACACCTACACCACCATCGAGGCCACCCACAGATCCTCACAACACCAAAAACTCAACCTGTTACAACTGCTCCTATATCCGCCCGCCAAATTTATCCAAAACTATTTCTTCAAACTTGGTTTTTTAGATGGTTATCCCGGATTAATTCAAGCCTTTTTTATGTCGCTTCACTCACTCACTGTTAGAATAAAGCAATATGAACAAACCAACCCAAATCAAAAAGGTCTTTAGTTTTCTTTATTACCTTCTTTTTTTCTCACTCGCTCTAGGCCAGCTTACTCGATTCCAAATCAATTCCCATACAGCCATCTATCTCCACGACATTATCATCTCTTTAATCATTACTTTTTGGTGCCTTCTACAATTAATCTCCCCCAAAAAAACCTTTTCACTACCATATTCAAAGCCTATTTTTTTCCTCATTAGCGCTCTTGTCTTTTCTTCTCTTTTTAACTACTCCAATTTCCGATACCTCCCCTCAGTTTTATATTTAGTCCGCTGGCTAGTCTATTTTTCAGTATTCCCCATCACCTATAACTTACTCAAAACCAAACAACTAAAACTAAACACCTCCAGCTACCTTCTGCAAATTACCCTAGCCTACGCTTCAATTGGTCTGCTTCAATACGTTTTTATACCCGACACTAGAGTCTTGTACCAATTTGGTTGGGACGATCACCTAAATCGCCTCATTAGTACCTTGTTTGATCCAGGATTTACAGGCCTACTCCTCATTTTTGGTTTAATCATAAGTCTAAACAAACCTAAGTTTGTCCCCGTGTTTCTAACTTCATTGGCTTTAACTTATTCAAGAGCCAGTTTTCTGACTGCTTTTGTCGTCTTTATAATCTATGGGCTTAAATATTCCTTTAAAAAATCTTTAATCTATATCGTTATTTTATTGGCTCTTATCATCCTACTCCCTCGCACCGCTGGAGATGGTGTCAAACTAGAAAGAAGTTACTCAATCACTTCCCGTGCCGATACCACTCTAAACGCCCTTCAAGTCTTTAAACACTCACCACTGATAGGTGTTGGCTTTAACAATTACTACCCAGCAGCCCAAAAAACACCCAATCAAAATCTCCCAGATCATGCCAACTCTCCTGACAACAGTTTTGTCTTTATCCTAGCCACTACAGGAATACTTGGGCTCTTTACATTTCTCAACTGGTATTTAAGACTCTTTAAATTTGCCTACAACCATTCACAACTTCTTTTCTTAACTTTAACCGCTATCACAATCCACTCATTCACCAACAACAGCCTCTTCTATCCATTCGCTTCCATCTGGCTCTGGATCCTACTGGCCCAAGAATTCTCTGCATCACAAACCTCTACTTAATTTAAGATCACAGGCTCACCAGCCTCACTCAAAATACTTAACCACAAAACTAACTTCGGTCTCATTACCCGCCACATCCACGGCTCTGACTTTAATTTCATTATCACCCTCGTCCAAAGACACTTGACCACTAAAGCCACCTTCACTATCAACTCTAGCCAACCTGTCTTTAATATACACAGTTACAGTATCATCATCCGTTTTCCCTGACACATTAAACAACTTTTCCTCACTCCTTATTTCTTCATCATTCAAATTAGGACTCTCAATCTCAAGCAATGGGTCTTCATTGTCAAAAACAACTACTCTTGGCTTAGACAAAGGG
>CBDUQH010000062.1:0-6981 GCA_965369335.1 uncultured bacterium | reverse complement strand
TAATAATCCCTACTTAAAATAAATCTTGACCCAAAAGTCTAAATTGTGTAGTAATATATACCTCAGGCTTCAAAAATTAGATATAACCCTTGTAAAGCCTACATTTATGATCAGTGTCAAGAATCTAAAAAAATCATTTCAAACAGTTAAAGCCATAGATGGCCTTTCCTTCAACATCAAAAAAGGAGAGATTATCGGTTTTCTCGGTCCCAACGGTGCTGGGAAAAGCACCACCATGCGGCTCTTAACTGGATATCTATCTCCCGACACAGGCACCATCAACATCGATGGAGACAACATCCAAACCAACCTCCACACCATCCAATCAAAGATCGGCTACCTCCCTGAAAACAACCCTTTATATAAAGACATGCTTGTTTCAGAGATTCTTACTCTAAACGCCGACCTCAAAAAAATCCCTAAGTCCAAAAGAAAAGAAGCTTTTGACTTTGTCATCTCTGCTGTAGATATTGACGACGTCTACTATCGAAGAATAGGGGACTTGTCCAAGGGTTACAAGCAACGCGTAGGTATGGCCTTAGCTCTAATGCACAAACCAACCATCCTAATCATGGACGAGCCCACCGAAGGACTTGACCCCAATCAAAGAACCGAAATCAGAAGCCTTATTAAAGAACTTGCTAAAGACAGGACTATCATAGTCAGTACCCACGTCATGAGCGAAGCCACCGCTATTGCTAGCCGTCTACTTATCATCAACAAAGGCAAACTCGTAGCCGACGACACTCCCAAAAACTTAACCTTAGCTAGCGGTGAAGAAAAGGTTTTAGAGATCGAACTCCAAGGTGCCAAAATTGCCACAACTCTAAAAAAGGTCAAAGACATAACCGACATCAAATCAGAAAAAATTTCTTCTAATCGATTCAATTTCAGACTAGTCATCAACAAAGAAGCCAACATCCAACCAACTCTAACCAAACTTGCTGGCAAAAATAACTGGACTATTTGGAAACTAGTTGAACACGAAAACAACCTTGAAGACGTATTCCATAAACTAACATCAAAATAACATGTTTAACACCAAAAACACCCTCACCATCTTTAAAAAAGAACTCAAAACCTACTTTAACAGCCCCACTGCCTACATAGTCTTAGTAGTATTTCTCATGCTTTGGGAATATTTGTTTTTCAGAAATGTCTTTTTAGTTGGTGAGGCTTCAGTACGTATTCTACTCACCTACATTCCTTGGCTATTCACTTTTCTTATCCCTGCTATCACCATGGGCTCAATCTCAGGTGAAAAAAGTGACGGCACTTTAGAATATCTTCTTACCCATCCTTTAAACGCCCTCGAACTAATATTTGGTAAATTTTTTGCAGCCTTAGTTTTTTCGGCCATCGCATTAGCATTCATGTTTCCAATTGCCTACAGCCTCAACATGTTTGGCAATGTCGATTGGGGAGTAGTCGCCGGCCAATATTTTGCCAGCCTGCTGCTCGCCTCTGTAATGATCTCTGTTGGAATCTTTGTATCGAGTCTTTTTTCTAGCCAAATTTCTGCTCTATTAGTTGCTGCCGCAATCAACTTCTTCCTTATCATCGCTGGTTTTGAACTAGTCACTCTCACTCTACCCAATGCTTTGGCACAACTCTTTGAAAGATTATCAGTTCTAACCCATTTTGAATCCATGTCACGAGGTGTGCTAGACCTTAGAGATATCTGGTATTTTGTTTCCGCAGTTGCCATTTTTCTTTCCTTAGGTTTCCTTCAAATCATCAAAATCAGACTTCAAAATCAAAAAAAGATTTATAAAAGCTATATTTTCGGAATTGCCCTCTTTATAGGCATCGCCATTTTGGTAAACATTGTTGGCACCAATATTCCAGGCAGAATTGACCTCACAGAAGACAAAGCCTACCAACTCACTCAAACCACCATCGATACTGTTGAAAACTTAGAAGATGTAGTTAACATCAAACTTTTTGCCAGCAACGAACTCCCGGCACAACTAAGACCCATCCTTAGAGACACCAAAGACATCTTAAGAGATTATCAAACCTTTTCAGGTGGCAAAATCATCTTCACCAGCGCTGACCCTTCCACAGATTCTCAAGCCAAAAACGAAGCTACCAACTTAGGTATCCGAGAAGTCCAATTTAATGTTATTGGTCAAGAAGAGCTTCAACTTAAAAAAGGTTATCTCGGCTTGGCTGTAGTTTATGGTACCGAGACAGAATTACTTCCTCTAATTAGTGACACCTCAGACTTAGAATACCAAATCACTAGTTTTATTAAAAAACTCACCACCAACGACAAAAAAACCATAGGTTTTCTTACCGGCCATGGTGAAAAAACCATCGATGGTATCTACACCACCTTCGTCACTGAACTAGAAAAAGTCTATGAAGTTCAAGAAGTTGAAATCGATGGCGAAACTCCCATCTCCCCAGATATAGACACTCTCGTAGTAGCTGGGCCTAGATCAGAAGTCACTGACGCTGATAGAAAACTCATAGACGACTACATCAACTCAGGTGGTTCAGCCTTCTTCCTTATTGACAGCGTAAATGTCAACGACATTACTCTAAATGCCAGTCTCAACGGCAACAGCCTATCAGATTTTCTCCAAAGATTCGGCGTCAATATAGGTGTCGACATCGTCTATGACCTAAGATCCAACGAAACCGTAAACTTCGGAGGTGACGATGGTGTCAACTTCATTATCAACTATCCTTTCTGGCCTCGAAGTTTAGCCGTAGACAAAAGCTCACCTATTGTTAACAACATCAATACCTTAGTAGTCCCTTGGCCAAGTAGTCTCGAACTCATCCCTGAAACCATCGAAGAAAAGGGATATGAAGTCAAAAAACTCTTTAACACTACTCAATTTGCTGGCGCCCAAGTAGGCACCTTCAACATCAGACCTGATCAACAAATTTTGCCGGAAGAACTAGAAGAAAAGACTTTAGCAGTCAGCCTTTTAGCCCCTGAGGACGAAAACGGTAATGTATCAAGAATTGTCGTTGTCACCGACTCAGACTTACTCGCCAATGACTTTGTTGGCACCAGTCCAGAAAACTTAGCCTTTGGCCTAGACAGTGTTTCTTGGCTTAGTCAGGAACAGTCCTTGGCTGAGATTCAACTCAAACAACGCTTGCCTCGAAAACTTGTTTTCACTCAACCTTCTCAACAAACCCTCATCCGTTTTGGTAACTTGGCCTTGGCATTCCTTGCCCCTTTCGTCATAGGGTCAGCTCGTCTTATCAGAAGAAACAATCTCAAAAAGTACAAGTATTCTTCTGACCTATGAAACAAAAAAATATCAACATCTTAGCAGCCATCTTCCTAGTCTTGCTTGTTATAGCCAGCTACTCATACTGGAGACCGTACCTAATCGATCTTGGTATCATAAGCACCAGTTCACAAGACTACCTTATCCCCGACGTTGACTCAATCTCTCAAATCACACTCACCACCGAAGGGTACGAACCCCTTATTATCAACAGATCTCCAGATGGATTATGGCAAGTAAACCAGCAACAGATCGACACCGATAAGTTAAATCAATATCTTCAAACACTAGCTAACCTGCAAATAGATCAAGGAGAGGTCGTTTCCACCAACACCGAAAATCAACAAAAATATGGACTAGAACAAAAACAGGTTATCTACTTAGAGATCACTCAAACAGACATCGTTTCTACTTACCTTATTGGTAGTAACGCCACCAATCCTGGAAGTTTCTACTTAAAAATACCAGACCAAGATAACGTCTACGTGGTCACAAGCCCTCTCAGAGATCTATCTAGTATCGAAGAGCAACTTTGGAGAAACAAAACTCTAGCTCAAATTGACCAAGAAAAGATAGGCTCACTCCAGCTTACATCTACAAGCTTGGGGTCTGTGACTGTCGAAAAAAGCCAGCAGGATCAATGGACAGCCACAAGATTTTCTCAAACTAACATCCTTGGTGAAAACACCACCGACCTGCTTTTTGATCAGCTCTCCAAACTCAAGGCCAGCTCACTTGCTAGCGATATAGACACCCTAAATTTCAACAACAGGTCATATAAAAATAGACTCAACATCTACGATCAGGATCAGCAATTGATATTCGAGCTGGACTTACTCCAGATTGACCAGCGCTGGTTAGTCCAAATTCCAGATTCTCAAACAGTCTATGTTTTATCTCAACCAACTTCAGCTGCCATCTTCACCAATATGTTTGATATCTTCACCAAATAATCGACAACTAATCGATTTATGTTAGACTGATATCAATACACATCAGTAAGACATATGTCACTTTTTTCTTCTGCAGACCTCCAGGGTGCCATTGATGCCATCGATACTAAATCAACTTTAGAGCAAGTCGAACTTAGAAAGTCTGGGTCAAATGCCATGGCTCAAGCCAAAACCGGACCCAGAAACATAACGGCCTCTGCTTCCTCATCAAAACTTCCAGTCTACGATGAAAACGGTCAACTTTTTGCTAGTTCAATAATTGGTGAAAAAAACAGAGGTTTAGCATTACCAAGCAACGTTACCAAAGGTAGCATCATCTCTTACAAAAATGAAAAAGGGGAGATTCGTTACGGAATTGTAGGGGAACCCGAAGAAAAAGACAAAGTAAAAGGTGTTTATGTCAAAAGCCTCTCTGAGGATGAAGTCAACAAGCTAAAAGAAGAAAAGCCTGACATCGAAATTTTTAACTTTAAAGTAGGTGATTTATCTATCCTAAAAGTAAACCGATCCATCTTGAGTAAAGTCATCGATTGGCTAGATCCTTCCGAAACTATAGTATTTAAATTTCTCACCAAAATGCTCATGGGGAAATTCGAAGAGATGGAATCAGCCACCGATATTTTTCTAATGATCTACTTTAGATTTCTAACAGTTGCTCTTATTGCAATCACAATTGGTTTAATTACTAGTAGGTTTATTTAGTTAACATGTATGTCCACCAACCTCGAAGAGAAAAAACAAGCTATCACTCTAAAGCATGCCAAAGTCCAATCTGACTTAAGGCGTAGCATCTTAACAGACATTAATCTTTCTGGCATCGAAGTCGACTTAAGAAACAAAGCCAAACAACAACTATCTGTTTTAGATGCCCAAGCAAAACTAGTCGCCAAAATCAACCTTAATCATCACCTTGATACTTTAACTCAAGTAGAAATTGGCCACTTAATCACCTTAAGAAACACCAAAGGCAAGACCATTTATGCCTTGGTTATCAAACGACCACCCAAAAAGCCCAAAAATGCCATCTATGTCGAACCTCTAACCTTTATCCAAGCCCAAAAGATATCTTTCAAAACCAAAAACAAAAAACACGATCTAACCAAAAAACCCAAAACTGCTCAAACTGGTAACTTAAGAAAAGATCCTCTCCAAGATCGAATCATCAAAATATTACTAAACATCATCATCATTATTATCCTAATACTAATCATCCAATTCACTTTTTTATCAGATTATTTTATTGATTTATGAACAGCAGCAGCGGGTTTTCTCCCAACCTCACCAGAAGTGTAGTAGACCTAAAGGAAATCCAAGAAGCTGTCAAAACCAAACAAATCCAAATTGAAATTAACCAACGACGAACGGGACAACCAAGCACATCATCAGTTCCTGCTTTAGCTAATTCAAACTTTTCACCTCAAAACATTAAAATTCCAGTCATTTCATCAGAAGGTGACGTTCTCCAAAAAGTTAAACTCGACGCTAAAGACATTGCTGGTTCAAACCTTTCCAAAGGGTCGATTATTGAGTTTAAACAACCTCTATCCTCTTCCAAATACGGTAAACTTAGCCAAGATTTTGATATAGCAAATCAAAAGTTAGAAATAGAAGAAATCTCAGAATCTGAAGCCAAGAATCAAATCGGTAGCCAAAAATCACAGCACTACGTTGTCTCCACCACCAACAACCTTCAAACATTTAATGGCATTGAATCATACAAACCTCTCGTAGACCCGATTATCCGTTTTACTATCATCATCATGATGCTTGTTGTCACCGGCATGATAATTCACATGTTTTTTTCTTTTGCTACAGCCTAAATCGGAAAATCTTCTTCACTCAACTAGAACAATCAACCCTAATTATGGTATATAGGGTTTAAAGAACAAAATTACCATTACTTACACTACAAACAAAAAGACTTTAATGAGCTTAAAAATAGAACCATCCTGGAAAAAAATCCTTGAACCAGAGCTAGACAAACCTTATTTCCAACAACTTTCTGACTTCGTCAAAAAAGAGTACCAATCAAACACCATCTATCCTCCTCCCAAACAAATTTTTTCCGCTTTTGATGCTTGTCCATTTGATCAGGTCAAAGTAGTCATCTTAGGCCAGGACCCTTACCACGGTCCAGGACAAGCAAACGGCCTTTGTTTTTCTGTTGCCGACCACATTCGAATTCCACCATCCCTCCAAAACATCTATAAAGAAATCAACTCAGATCTCGGCAAACCCTTTCCAAAAACTGGCAACTTAGAGAACTGGGCCAAACAAGGTGTCCTCCTCCTAAATGCTACTCTTACAGTCAGAGCCCATCAAGCTGGCTCGCACCAAAAAAAGGGCTGGGAAGAATTTACCGACGCAGCTATTCACAATTTAGCCGAAAACAGGCAAGGCCTAGTTTTTCTGCTCTGGGGATCATACGCCCAAAAAAAAGGCAGCTTCATCGACGACCAAAACCACTTAGTCCTCAAAGCTCCTCACCCATCGCCTCTTTCTGCCCACAGAGGCTTTTTTGGATGCAAACATTTCAGTCAAACCAACGCCTATCTAGCTCTAAACGGCCTCGACCCCATCGATTGGTAACTCCTCTAAATCAGTTTAAAGTCAAAATCAATACTCCCAAAAGTATTGCAAAAATTGAAATTATTTTTGTTGGATTCAATTTTTCTTTTAAAAACAAGAAGGCAAATACAGAGGTTATTCCAAGACTTGAACTTCTAATTGCTGAAACATAAGCCACAAATAAACTAGAACCCAAAGCCAAAAAT
>CBDUQH010000061.1:0-7282 GCA_965369335.1 uncultured bacterium | reverse complement strand
GTTGGGGGTTAATGAAAAGATACACAAAACTATGGCTTTCTTTTGCCAAAAATAGTCTAATCCGGGAAATGGGGTTTAAAGCCAACTTTCTTGTCAAAGTTACCCTAGAAATAGGTTGGGCTTTTGCCACCATATTTATGTTTGAAATCATCTTCTACCAAACCAACACTATTGCTGGCTGGAAAAAAGGAGAAATTTATCTAATTTATAGCCTTTTCAGGATTGTATCTGCCATCGGTAGCATCATCTATCGAAAAAATCTTTCAAGACTTTCTCATCTCATAAACTCAGGAGAATTTGACTATTATCTCACCAAACCAGTGAACATCTTTTTCTTATCCAACACTCGCTACGTCTCTCTTGACAGAATTTCACAAACTCTTGTGGGAATTGGAATCTACCTATACGCCCTCACTTTTCCAGAAGTCCCAAACACACCCAAAACACTACTTCTCACCCTATTTTTTATTCCTCTTGGCATACTGATCAGATTTTCACTAAACGTCATTATCCACTTGCCAGTATTTCTCAGTGAAAAACTTGAAAACATCTATAGACTTGAACTCACTTTTTTTTCTATTGCTCGCTATCCAAGAGGAGTTTTTCCTCCATTTCTTGTAAAAATATTCACATTTCTGATTCCAGTTCTAGCAGTAGCCGCTCTTCCAGCCGAAATCATCCTAAGTAAATCCCCTCAATACTGGATTCTTATTCTTTTAACTATAGCCATTACTTTGTTCACTATCTCTTACAAACTTTTCAACCTAGCACTTCGCTCCTACACCAGTGCTAGTTCATAAACCAAAATAAACATTAACAAACCATCGTCATTCTGAACTTGATTCAGAATCGCAAACCAAGATATAACATTAAAACTACTAAAGGAGAATCATGCCAACCATTTCAGTAAAAAACCTTCAAAAACACTACCAAGTCCATCAAAAAGAACCAGGGCTTCTCGGTTCGTTCAAATCCCTATTTAACCGAAAATACCAAACAGTCAAAGCCGTTGATGACATCAGCTTCGACATCAATCAAGGTGAGTTAATCGGATTCATTGGTCCTAACGGTGCTGGCAAAACCACCTCCCTCAAATGTCTCTCAGGACTACTATATCCCACCAGTGGCCAGGTCAAAGTCCTAGGATACAACCCATGGGACAGAAAGCCTGACTTTCAAAAGCAATTCTCACTAGTCATGGGACAAAAAAACCAACTTTGGTGGGACTTACCTGCCCAAGAATCATTTATTCTAAACAAAGAAATCTACGAAGTTTCAGACTCACAATATAAAAAAACACTTTCCAAATTAGTTGACTTGCTTGATGTCAGTGAAATCTTAAACGTCCAAGTTCGCAAACTCTCGCTCGGACAGCGCATGAAATGTGAACTAATCGCAGCTCTTCTTCACAACCCCAAAGTCCTCTTCTTAGACGAGCCCACCATCGGTCTCGATGTAGTTATGCAAAAAACCATGCGAGACTTTATCAAAAGTTACAACAAAGAATTTAGCTCAACTATCATTCTCACCAGTCACTACATGGACGATGTCAAACAGTTGTGCAAAAGAGTCATAGTCATAGACCACGGGCAAATCCTTTTTGACGGCCAACTCCAAAAAGTTATTGACAAATATGCCCGAAACAAAATCATCACTCTTGTTTTTAACCAAAAAGTCACCAAATCAGACTTAGCCAAATACGCTAAAGTCAAAAATTTTAACTACCCCAAGGCCAAAGTTGTTGTCGAAAGAGATCAGGCTGCCAAAAAAGCCAGCCAAATCCTAGCCAAACTCCCAGTAGCCGATGTCGTTATCGAAGAACCATCCATCGAAGCCATCATCAGGGAAGTGTTTACCAATGGGAAAAGGAGTAAGAATTAGAAAGTAAGAAGTAATGAATAACGATGACCAACGTATGGCAAAAAAACATAATTTTAATTAAAGCCGACAAACTAGCTCACTTAATTTATTCTGTAACCAAGAACTTTCCCAAACAAGAACAATACGGACTCACCTCACAAATAAGAAGATCTTCAGTCTCTGTTATCCTCAACATGATTGAAGGATACTCTAGATTCAGAGACAAATCACACATCCAATTTCTCGAAGTATCTTTTGGGTCCCTTAAAGAAACCCACTATTTGGTTGAATTTTGCACGTCAGAAAAATTAATAACTCAACAGGATTCAAAGAAACTCATTCTATTATGTGATGAAGTTGAAAAAATGCTTTACTCAAAAATCAAAACCTTAAAACAAAAAACAAGGAACTAAACATTATTTCCTACTTCTTATTTTCTATTTTCTAAACATGCCCCTCTCCAAATACATTGCTATAGCCAAAACTTCCTGGGAAAACGGTTTTGTATACCGTCTAAATTTCATCATGTGGCGAGTCAGACAAGTCATTCAACTCTTAACCATCTATTTTCTTTGGTCTTCAGTCTCTTCTGGACAAGATCAAATTTTTTCTTACACCCAATCAACCATTCTCACCTACGTTCTTGGTAGCTCCATCATCAGAGCAGTTGTTTTAAGCTCTCGTTCCATCGATGCCCAAGGTGAAATATCATCAGGCGATCTCAACAACCACCTCCTCAAACCTTTTAACTACTTCTTCTACTGGATAGCTAGAGATGTTTCAGACAAGGCTCTCAACATCTTCTTTTCCATAGTAGAAATAGTGCTTCTAATTTCGATTATCCAACCACCCATCTTTATTCAATCAAATCCAGTCACCATTTTATTTTTCCTAACATCAGTAACTCTGGCCGCCATTTTGTATTTCATCTTTAGTTTTATTATCAGTATGTCAACATTTTGGTTCTACCAATACAACGGATGGGCTCAACGCTTTCTAAGCTTTGTCTTTATCGAATCACTTGCAGGTAGTCTGTTTCCTATCGACATTCTCCCACAGCCGTTTGCCAACTTCGTCTCAGTCTTACCCACTGCCTACTTTATCTATTTCCCCATGCAAATCTACTTAGGCCGCATCTCAAATCAAGCTATATTTTACGGCTTTGGCATCATCCTATTTTGGATCATTAGTCTCTACCTAATTAGTCAATTTCTTTGGAAACAAGGACTAAAAGTCTACGGAGCCTACGGCAGATAAAAATATTTGAACAAGGTTCTAGGATCCAGGTGCCAGGCAACAGTAAACAAAATCATTTACTAGACCCTGTAACCTAACCACTCTAACCTAATATTATGCGCAAATACTACCTAGTCTGGATCAAATCAGCCACCCTCTCAGCCCAATCAAACCTCACTCAAAGAGGCGGGGCCTTAATGTTTATCATCGGCAAGTTCATTCGCTTTGGTTTCTTCCTCACTCTCCTCATTCTAATAGGCGACAATGTCAACCAAGTATCTGGCTATACCCTCCAACAACTCATCACTTTCTTCCTTTTCTTTAACTTTTTCGATATCATCGGACAACTTTTCTTTAGAGGTATATATTGGTTTAGGCAGCAAATCATCTCAGGCGAATTTGACTTTCGTCTTATTAAACCCATCAACCCTCTGTTTGCTGCCCTCACCCGCCAAACCGACTTACTCGACCTCCCTCTCCTTTTCATGATAACTGCTTACTTAGTCTATCAAGCCCGGCTACTGCCAATCACCACCTTAGCTCTAGTCCTATTCCTGACTATTCTAGCTTTCCTTATCATCACCGCCATCCATATTTCGGTTGCAGCTCTAGGTATTCTCACCACCGAAGTCGACCACACCATCATGATCTATCGAGACGTCTCTTCCATGGCCCGCGTTCCCACCGACATCTACGTCCTCCCCATTCGTTTTCTCATCACTTTCATCCTCCCCATTGGCATAGCCTACAACTTCCCAGCCAAAGCTTTTTTAGGCATCCTTTCTTTTCAATTCATCTTACTCTCCATTTTAATCGCCATCACATTCTTCTTCCTCAGCCTTAGATTCTGGAACCACGCCCTCACCAAATACTCCTCTGCTTCAAGTTAGTTTATTTCCAAACCCAAATTCAAAGTGTTTCTCCAAAAAACTTCTATGTGTTTTTGGCAACTCAACCCTCAGGGCTTCCTCTCTATCAAGCCATGCAAACTGATCGTGTTCCCAACTTAGCTTCACATTGTAATCTTTGGTTACACAGCTATAACCCAACATCACCACCACATCACCAGATTTATGAAGTACCTCTGATCTTACATCCACCACTCTAACCTCCTTGACCTCAATCCCAGCCTCTTCCTTTATTTCCCTTTTGATTCCTTCAACAGGTTCTTCTCCTTTATCCATTCCTCCACCTGGAAAATCCCAACCCCCAGCCCTCGAACATTTTTCAGATCTTCTCAAAAACAACACACGCCCTTTTTCATCACTGACAACCGCCTTGCCACCAACTCTTACATAATTCTTTTCTTCTTTGTAATTTGGATCAAAATCACCACTCATAATCGTAAGTTAGCACATTCACCAGATAAAGTCTCTATTTCCTGATAAAATACACCAACTAATTCGAATCAATTAGATATTATTTAGAGTAATTAGAACAGTGAAATATTACATCAAGACCTTCGGCTGCCAATCCAATAAATCCGACTCTGAAAGAATCGAAGGCGACTACCAAGCTAGGGGATACACCCAAGCAAAACAGTGGCAAACAGCTGACGAAATAGTCGTCAACACCTGTGCTGTTCGCCAACGAGCCGAAGACCGTGCTAGGGGATTTTTAAACAACGTAGTTGTTCACTTCAACTCTATTGGACACAAACGACCCAAAATCATCCTCACAGGCTGCATGACCCACCACGGCAAACAAAAGCTTCTCGAAATGTTACCCATGGTCGATGAGATCCTACCCATCAACGAAGTTGGCTTCAACACTTCGGTTGTAAGGCGAGACAAAACACACGCCTGGATTCCTATTTCAGTTGGTTGCAACTCATTCTGTACTTACTGCATCGTTCCATACTCTCGTGGTCGCGAAAAATCTCGTCCTGAAAAAGACATTCTCACCGAAGTTAAAAAATTGGCCGACCAAGGATACACTGAAGTTACTCTCTTGGGTATGAACGTCAATTCTTGGGGGCTGGAAAAAGTTGGCATCGGTTTTAGAAAACTTCTCATGGATAAAGATGAAAAATTTTCCAGATCAGACCTCCCATCCAACCAAAGCCAATATCTAAAGCCCGATGGCACTCCACCATTTGTCAAACTACTCCAAAAAATCTCCAAAATAGAAGGCATCCAAACTATTCGTTTCCTTACTTCTAACCCTTGGGACTTCTACGACGAATTAATCCAAGAAATTGCTCAAAACCCCAAAATAGACCGCTACATTCACCTTCCAATTCAATCTGGTAGTAACAATGTACTCAAACTCATGAATCGCGGCTACACCAAACAAGATTACACAAAACTAGTACAAAAATTACGCAAAGCCATTCCTGATATTGTCATCGGCACCGACATTATTGTCGGCTTTCCTGGTGAAACAAAAAAAGACTTTCAGGAAACCGTTGAACTATCCAAAAAAATGGATTGGAAAGTTGGATTTGTAGCCATCTATTCCCCTCGTCCCGGCACCGCTGCCTGGCGCATCTATCCAGACGATATCCCCCACGCCGAAAAAAAGCGTCGTTGGGAAATTCTTGACCAAATCATCAACAAAGACAATATGGCCAATCGGCCGATTGTGGTATGAAACGTCAAATAAAACAATCTTTGAGCGTCCTTTATAATTACCTATCAACTCCCTTTCAAAAATCAAAATCAGCCTTAGACTTGTCAGTTTTTTATCAGCCAGCACCTCCTGGACTTTGCGGAATCGCCTGCGTCTTCATGATAGTTAATCCACCATCTAAAAAAGTTACTTTTTCAAAATTTGCAAGTAAATACCATTCAGAAAAATATTACCATCTCAAAAAAGGTTGGAGACACCAAGGTTTAGTAGATATTCTTAATTCAAATAAACTTCAAGCCAAAATCAACAAATATCAACCCACAGGATCGCTCATTGCTCACCTCACAAAAACACGTCAACCTATCATTGCTTCAATCCTCGTACCTCCTTTTAATAACTTAGCATCTAAAGGCTGGTATAAAAAAAAGCAAGCTAAACCACCCAACGAAACCCATTTAGTAGTTGTTAAAGGAGTAAAAAACAACCATCTAATAATTCACGATTCGAGAAATATATTTCACTACTCTAAAAACACATTAGTCCCTATTAATGAGTTTAACAAAGTCTTCACAGGCAACTTTATTCAAATAACATCAATGAAATGAACAAACTCTTAATCATCTGCGGACCCACCGCCACCGGCAAAACCGACCTTGCCATCCACTTGACCAAATCTATTTCCTCTCAAATCATCTCTGCTGACTCTCGCCAAGTCTACAAACATCTAGACATCGCCACAGGTAAAGACATCTTAGACTTCAAATACCATCTTTCAAACATATCCATCAACAATAGCCAATTTGGCTATTACCAAAAAGACCACACCAAAATTTGGGGTTTAGATTTAGTAGAACCCAACCAAGACTTCAGTGTCTCCAACTACCTCAATTTTGCCTACCCAATCATCAACCACATCCACTCTCAAAACCAACTCCCCATCATCGTCGGCGGCACAGGCTTCTACATCAAAGCTCTCACCCAACCTCCCACAACAGTCTCCACCCCTCCCGATCTCCAGCTCCGTTCCACACTAGAAACTAGATCAGTCACGCAGCTCCAAAACCAGCTTCAACAACTCGACTTAGAGAAATTAAACAAGATGAATAACTCTGACAGAAACAACCCACGTCGCCTAATTCGAGCCATAGAAATTGCCACATCCAAATTACAATCTAAACCCAGGCACTCATCTAACTTTGACTCCTTCTGGATTGGCCTAAAAGCTCCTCTCAAATTTATTGATCAAAATATCCAAAACAGAGTTAAAAAACGAGTCAACCAAAACATTACTCAAGAAATTAAAACCTTAGAAAAACTTAATCTCGATTGGAACGCGAATCCAGCTACCGCCACCGGATACAAACAATGGAAAGCCTATCTCGATGGCCAAATCACCCAAAACCAAGCCATCGACCAGTGGATCACGGCCGAAAAACAATACGCCAGAAGACAACTCACGTGGTTCAAAAAGCAACCAAATATCAACTGGATCGACATTACCCAGCCAGACTACAAGCTTCAAGTTGAACACCTGATAAAACCCTGGTACAGTTAAATCAGGTAAACATGACAAAAAAACAACCCCAAAATATTGAAATCTCCCCCAAAACTATTA
>CBDUQH010000060.1:0-7588 GCA_965369335.1 uncultured bacterium | reverse complement strand
AAGGTAAGGCCAACTCAGAAAAAGCCAAACCTCAGACTAAAGGGGCAAAAGGCCGAGCAAAAAGCAAAAAAGCTTCTTCAAAGTAAAGGTTACAAATTCCTCACCCAAAACTATCAAACAAGATACGGCGAAATAGACCTGATTTTTTCTCAGGGCCAAACCATAGTTTTTGTTGAAGTCAAAGCCAGATCATCCTCCAAATTTGGCACTCCGACCGAAGCAATTACTCCCAAAAAAATCCAAACCATCCAAAAAGTAGCTCAACACTACTTAACTGCCCAAAACCTTCACCACAAACCTGCTAGAATCGACGTTGTCGCCATCGACACTTCCACCAATCAAATTGACCATCTCACCAATGTTACTGGATAAATATATGTACCGTCTCTCGCTCCATTTGGCTCAAACCCTTTCGCCGGACCAAAAAAAAGTCCTCTCCAACTTAACTGATTGGTTGAGCCAATCAAAATCTAACTACATCACCGTAGGAGGTTATGCCGGTACCGGCAAGACTACCCTCATCTCTTTGCTTCGCAAACTCATCCACCACCACCAGCCCAAAAAATCTGTCGCTTTTGCTTGTTTTACTGGCAAAGCCAGTCAGGTACTCAAAAACAAACTCCTCCAAAACCAAGCAGTCTACCCCAAAGACTTTTGTGGCACCATCCACTCACTCATGTACACACCCAGCGTCGACAAAGAAGGGCGTATCTCTGGTTGGCACAAAAACAAAAAACTCAAACAAGACTTAATCATCATCGACGAAGCCTCCATGGTCACCTCAGACATCTGGCAGGATTTATTAGACTACGGCGTTCCTATTATTGCCGTTGGCGACCACGGTCAACTACCTCCAATTGGCGACAAATTCAACCTCATGCAATCTCCCAAGCTAACTCTGGAACACATCCACCGGCAAGCCCAGGATAGTCCTATCATTCAAGTCGCCACTCTGGCTAGAACCACTGGCAAAATCCCTCAAAAATCATTTAGTTCCAACATCAAAAAAATCACCCCCAACCATCCCGACGCCAACGATATCTTCGAAAACTTTTTTTCATCAAGCACTAAAGCCCAAAACACTCTGGTTCTTTGTGCCACCAACAACACTCGAATCAAACTCAACCAACAAATCAGAAACAAACGCGGCTTTGACCATCCAGAGCCTCAGATAGGTGAAACCCTAATCTGTCTCAAAAACAACTACGACAACAAAGACGGCCCTATCTACAACGGCATGTCTGGAGTCGTCCAAAACATCTCCCCCTATTCAGACCATTGGTTCGAAGCCAAAATTCATTTCCCCGACGAAAATAGAACTTACCAAGGCCAAATATCCCGCTACCAATTTAATCAATCTGGTTATTTAGATACTGTTCCAGGACTCCACTACTCCAAAATCGGCGATCGCTTTGACTTCGGCTACGCCATCACTGTCCACAAAGCCCAAGGCTCACAAGCCGAAACAGTAATTCTTTTTGAGCAAAGAAACAGATATCAAAGCGACGACGAATGGAGCCGCTGGCTCTACACCGCCGTCACCCGCGCCCAGGAAAATCTGTACATTATAGGTAACTAAATCGTCATATATTCTCTTAATACTCTATACAAAATACCCTATACTAGTTCCATGACCAAACCTCTCCACCAAAAACTCGGCCTCAAACCAGAACACACCTTAAGCCTCGTCAACTTCCCCGAAGAAATCAAACAAAAACTCCAACTACAAACGGACCCTTCTTCTCACCAACTCCAGCCCGATTCCGACTACATTCATCTTTTCACCAAAGACCTAAAAGAACTCGAAGAATACTTTCCTGCCATCAAAAAATCTCTCAAACAAAATGGCATGGTCTGGATTTCTTGGCCCAAAAAAGATTCAACAGTCTCGACAGACTTAGACGGCAACAAAGTTAGAGGCCTTGGATTAAGGCATGGTTTGGTCGACACCAAAGTCGCCGCCATCGACGATACTTGGTCTGGACTCAAATTTGTCTACCGCCTAAAAGATCGAAAATCCAAACAATCTTGACAGTTTTTCTTTTCCAGCCAAACAATTCAAAACAATATTTAGAAGGAGAAAAATGACTTCCAATCACCAAATAGAACTAACCGAGACTATATCTGCCCCCATCGACCAAGTCTTCCAAGCTTGGCTGGAGCCAGAACACATGAAACAATGGATGTCTCCATCCGATGAGTACACCATTCCAGTTGCTCAGTCCGACCCACAAGTTGGAGGCAAATACAAAATCGTCATGAAACATCCCAAACACGGTGAACACACTGCAGTAGGGGAGTACAAACAAATTCAAAAACCAAACAAACTTGTTTACACCTGGAAGTGGCTCGACGACGGAATGGGGGAGTTAGAAACACTTGTCGCCATCACCCTCAAACAAGTCGATGGCAAAACAGAACTTAAACTTCTACATCAAAACTTTGTCGACGACCCAGATGCCCAGCGTCATTTAGAAGGATGGACTGGTTGTCTCAGTCGGCTACAAGCCCACCTAGCTCAGTAAGACAGCCTTTAGTGACCTCAATCACCGCCACTGGGTATTAGTTTAACCCCTGCTTTATCATCTGCTACAATACTTGTATGGCTTCCTCAAAATCATCCAAAACCACCCCAAAAAAACTATACCGGTCCGAATCAGACCAAGTTATTGCTGGCGTAGCTGGTGGACTAGCTGAATATTTTGACATCGACTCAACTCTGATTAGAATCGCCATAGCCTTCCTCTTTATGGTAGGTGGTTCAGGCATCCTTGCCTATATTCTTCTTTGGATAGTCGTCCCCTCCGAATCTACTTTAAAATCCAAAGACTACATCCAAGCCAATGCCCAAGAAATCAAATCTAAAGCCCAAAACTTAGCTTCAAGCATCTCCAACTCCAAAAATCACTCCAACAACACTGGCGCCATCTTTATCATTATTCTAGGAATTTTCCTTTTGTTTTCCAACTTTGGTATCTTTGAATGGTTTGATTTAAGCAAACTATGGCCTTTAATTATTATTGTTTTAGGAATCCACCTACTATCCAGAAAATGACCTCTGAATCAACTCCTTCTCCTCAAAGTTCATCAAAATCCAAAGCCAATATTGGAGCCATCTTTTTAATTGGTATAGGCGTCATCTTTCTCCTCCAAAACTACAACCTCCTTCCTCAAAGTATTTGGGGTACCATTTGGAAGTTTTGGCCACTATTTTTAATTCTTTTTGGTATCAGCCAAATCTCCAAAGGTAAAAAAAATTCAGCTCTGTTTCTTAACAGCTTTGCTTTATTACTTTTCTTGTCAATCATTGGCTACTCATACATCAGCCATAATCAGGCCTATACCTTGCCAAACTTCCGTTTATTCTCAAACTCCAATCCATCCTCTTCCAAATCAGTCAGCACTCAGTATCAAAACGTCACTCAAGGCCAATATCCACTTAGAACACTAGACTCCAAAAACCTAAGATTAGACATCGGATTTGGACAACTGCATCTTAGCGACTCACCAACGGCAGACCACTTCAAACTCAAAAGCCAACTAAAAAACGTAGGTACACCTCAACTCCAAGTCGAACAAGAAGAAATGGGTTTAAACATCAACTTAAAAACCCAAACCAGCTTTAACATTTTTGGAGGATTCGACAAAAAAGCTTCCTACGAAGTTACTTTAGGCACTCAAGAACTGCCAACCAAAATTGATCTAGACATTGGTGCCGGCCAGGCCCAGATTGACCTTGACCAAACCAAGATCGAATCACTAGACATCCACACAGGCGCTGGCTCAGCCATCATCTCTCTCTCTCAACAATCACTTCCACAGCAACCCCTCGACATCGACATTGGTGTTGGATCAGCCAACTTCACCCTACCATCAGAAGTGGGTTACAAAATCAACCACGATATCGGTATTGGCAGTCTCCAAATAGACCAACAAGTCCTAAACGGAAAAGGCACTTACACCTCCAACAACTACGACCAAGCAGCTCAAAAAATCACCTTAAACGCCAAAGTTGGCACTGGCTCACTCACCATCACCACCAACTAATCAAACTCCAACTACTTCGACTGCTTCAACCTCAACCTGTGCTCCATCTGCAAACTCCCACAACAGCCCCAAACCCTCTCCATGATTAACCACCACATGTGGCAAAAAGCTTGGCACCACAATCAACTTCAACCCCTCATCTGTCACCATCGCTTCCTCATTCACTTCTCCATTTTCTCCAAGCCAGTAAAAAGTCATTCCCTCTCCCCAAGCCAAAAAACACTCCACCCGAGGATGTTTATGATTCCCACCCATTTCACCACTAGGAATATATACCACCGCTTCTTCGGTTATTTTAAACTCAGATGGAAAGGGAATATCATGTTTCTTAATCACTCCCTAACCATTGTCTTTTTGATACGTATAAGCAAGCTCAATAATTTCTGGCTTCATAGTTGTCTCTACTTCTTTAATACTCCAATTTCAAATTTTGGCAACAAGTCTAGAGCCTTTGACCCACTATGCTCTCTTTCTCCCTCAAACAAGCTAGTTGCATCTTTGCCACATCCCTTTAAGATCTCATTGCCTCCTGGGTGATCTGGAATAAAGCTAGTTACATCATATACCTTACCATTAATCACCAGCCAACAATCATCTTGGTTATTGTGTTGGGCTACTTCACTCATTGCATAACCATCTCCACTTTCTTCGACCGCATTGCTTTCAGCATTTATTGTATTCCTCCCAGATTCAACCTTTGCACTTTCCTCTGTTTGTGTGGCATTACAACCAACCATCACCAAACCCAACAAACTCATTCCCAAAATATTTCTTATCTTCATAATCATGTTTACTAATTTTTAACAGAGTTTATATTCTAACAACAAAAACTGAAAATGTCCTGAAAATAAAAATCCCAGCTTAACGAGTAAACTGGGATTACCTAGTTAAATTTAGAAGAGTTGATATGGGGTTAAGGAACAGATTCCCATGGTGTCTTAATAAAGACGATACTCACATCAACAGTCAATCCTTCTAAATGACTATGCAAATAGGTACGATCTATCCATTCTGGAACGACCACCAGCACTTTGGTGGCTGATTCGTTTACAACATCTGCAAGCTTGGATTGGGTACCAAAACTTAAAAGTCTTGACTCAATTTCACCCAGGTTTGCAGCAGGTATTGCATCCAGATGAACAATAGTATCGAACTCACTTGCAAGTCCTACTAGGTCACGCTGTGGTACATAGGTGATCGAAGGCACGATCTTACTCCTATCTAATCCAACAGATTGCACGATTATATCAAATCACATCAACTTTATCCCATAACATTTACTCACGCCCAATCCTTGAGTATAATAGCCCCACTCGCACTTTAATACCCAAGTACAAAGAAAACTAGACAGCAACCCATGTCAAACCAACTAGTTGGTGTCTAGTGACTTTGTACTATTTTTCGGCAGAACTGGAGAAAAAACCGATGCAAAAAGCTTTATCAGTTACAAGTACCCAAACTACAGGCGTTCAGTTTTTAATTCCCGGAAAGGGTTTACCCTTCAATCACCCTGATATGTGGACCCTAGTCGAGGCTCGTGACACAAGTCTAGTTAACTGTCCCACTGGCACATTGGGTTTCCGTTTTTTCGATGCCATAGTCAAAGATGGAGAGATCGTAAACAGAAGCAACCCTTCAGGGCTTTTTTACTTAGAAGGAAAGATTATCAGTCTTGAAGAAGCAACCAAGACTTACCCTGACGGTGTTGAACGGTTATTGCCTGAAGAAAAAGTTTATGGGAAGGTGATTATCACCAACAAAGGGGCAGTTCTTGCCTTTCGCCCCCAAGATACACTACTCGCCTCATAGCCGAAAAAGTACAAAAGTCAGCAGGGAGAACGATTTCCGTTCACGAAATTTAATTTCGTCACTACCTGCTTTTTTTTTGCAAAAAAATAGGGTTTGTGCACTTAGGCACAAACCCTTACAAAGATAAACGACCAACAGCAATCAAAACAACTTGGTTATGAAGATAAAGTTCTCCACGAATCCCATCAATTCTTGATCGTTGTCAAAATACGGCTTGAGCAATTCATTCAAGATTTGATTAAGACTAAATTCATCTTCCACGTCTTGATAGCTGATTCCGCGAGGCAAATCCCCAGCCTCATCTACAACACGACCGCGCGATGGGCCATCATAAGTAACCCAAGCAGTAGTGTTTTTCTCAGCTGGTACAAGCAAAGTTCTGGGTAGGGTAGATGGTCTGGGGTTTTTGGGGGAGTTGGGTACCCATAGAAAGTAGTTTGTCCATTCTGGCTTGATCTTTGGTAAATCATCGCCTGATCTGTACAAAAGTGCCACTAAGCACTTTACTTTACCTATCGCTCGGTATCTACCATCTTCGCCAGCTTCAAAACTACCATCAACCAAAGACAATCCAACCATATTACCTGTTTGATTGAAAATCAATGTTGGCATCAACCATTCTCTTTTCACTAACTCTTCTTTGTCTAATGTGCCTTAATCAAAACAACACGTTCAAGCAAATGAACTTTCTGATTAAGTCAGGTGAAATTATAAAACAAACAACCTATAGAATCAATTCTATCGGTCATTTTTTGTAAACATATCCATG
The DNA here is from genome assembly GCA_965369335.1 of uncultured bacterium. GTDB lineage: Bacteria > Patescibacteriota > Microgenomatia > UBA1400 > CAYNFZ01 > CBDUQH01. Next base: position 963 of record CBDUQH010000060.1, on the reverse strand, counting down.
TTACAATAACCCAAAAGGAGAGCTTATGAAAAAAGAAATCAAAACCTCCAAAGCCCAAAGTGCCCCTGGATTACTTTCACAAGCACTAGAATCCAACGGACTTATCTTCACTTCTGGTTTTATCCACCTCACCCCAAAAGGAGAACTAGTCAAAGGATCAACCGAAGACAAATTCAAACAAGTCATGACCAACCTCCAACAGACCTTAAAAGCAGCCGGTGCCAATCTCGACGATGTCCTAAAAGCCACCATCTATGTCACCGACATGTCCATCTTGCCCGAGTTAAACAAGCACTACATTACCTACTTCAAAGAACCTTTTCCAGTGCGCGAAGCCGTTTGTGTTAAACAATTACCCCTTGGTGCCGAAATCGAAATCAGCGTCATCGCTCAAAAACCATGAACACCAACCCCAAAGCCATACGAGTCCTTTGCTTCGGCGACTCCAACACTCACGGCCGTGACCCCAAGTTAAAAGCCCAAGAAGGTATCAAAGACCGCTATCCCTCCAACGTCCGCTGGACAGGGCAACTTCAAGATTTGCTTGGTGACGACTATGAAATCATCGAAGAAGGTCTTGGCGGTAGAACTACCAATTTAGACAACCCAGATTTTCCTTTCCTAAACGGCCTCACATACCTAATCCCTTGTTTAGTCTCGCACGCACCACTCGACATCGTCGTCCTCATGCTTGGCACCAACGACCTCAAATTCGACTACCAACGATCCGCCAAAGACATAGCCCGAGCCAACCTACAGCTAATAACCACCATTAAAGAATACACAAATGACATCAACATCATCTTAGTCTCTCCACCATATGTCGATGAAACCAACCCTATCGCTGCCCTCAACTACCAAGGCGCCACCCAAAAATCCCAACAACTTGCCACAGAGTTTCAAAAAATTGCCGATCAAACCAAAGTAGGATTTCTCGACTTGGCCCCACACACCCAACCCAGC
>CBDUQH010000059.1:0-7619 GCA_965369335.1 uncultured bacterium | reverse complement strand
ACGGTATCGTCCATGGCATACCCAAGGGCACTTTAAAACAAGGTGATTTAGTTACTATCGACGTAGGGCTTTTTTACAAGGGCTATCACACAGACACTTCCACTTCATTTGTCGTCGGCACACCCAATCCTCTGCAACAACAATTTTTACAAGTTGGACAAGCCACTCTCAAAAAGGCCATCAGTCAAGCTAAACCTGGCAAAAGAGTTTGGGACATTAGCCAAACAATTCAACAAAACATTGAAAAAGCGGGCTACTCTGTAGTCAGAAACCTTACCGGCCACGGCGTTGGTAAAGAGCTTCATCAAGAACCAGCCATACCTTGTTTTACTCAAGGATCTATTAACAATTCACCCAAACTTACCCTAAATCAAGTCATCGCTGTTGAAGTCATGTATTGCCAGGGAAGCTTCCATACAGTTACCGAATCTGACAACTGGACTATCAGTACTCAAGATGGTAAACTTGCAGCCGTCTTCGAAGAGACAGTTGTAGTCAACACCCCTCCAAAAGTAATTACAGCAATTACTTGAGAAAGTTAAATAGTTCTGGTAAAATCACCAGACTGAATCTAGTTACAATAAAAACTTAAACATCGACCTTTAAGAGTGAAAAACAACGAAACAATTCAAGCCGAAGGAACCATCACCGAAGCTCTACCAAACACTATGTTTAGAGTTTCCCTAAATGATGATTCACCTGAGGATTTGGGAGGAAAAACCATACTATGTACCTTATCAGGCAAGATGAGAATGTATCGCATCAAAGTCATGCCAGGAGATAAGGTCAAGTGTGAAATTTCTCCATACGATACTACTAAAGGTAGAATCGTTTTTAGGCAAAAATAAATTAGCCTTAACTAAACATTTATAGTCGAGGTCAAACCTCGGCAATAATTTTTTTGACATTAAACCAACCAATCATGAAAAAAGTTACTAGTATTAAACCAAGATGTAAAAACTGCAAACTAATCCGAAGAAACGGTTATCTTCGTATTATTTGTACCAACCCTCGTCATAAACAACGCCAGGGTTAATTAAAATTTTTAGAATTAAATTAGAAAATAATTAAAAAAATTTGAACATATGCCACGTATTTCAGGTGTCGACATACCAAACGAAAAAAGAATAGATATCGCCCTTACCTACATTTATGGTATTGGTCGCTCCAACGTCAAAGGCATTCTTGCCGAAGCCAACATCGACGCTTCAGTCAGAGCTCACAAACTCACCCCAGACGAAATCTCTAGACTTCAAAGAGCAATTGAAAAAATTAACACTGAAGGAAACCTTAGAAAACTTGTTAGAGACAACATCCAAAGACTTCAAAGAATTGGTTCTTACCGCGGCTCCAGACACTCAGCCAACCTTCCCTCTAGAGGCCAAAGAACCAGAACCAATGGACGCACCAAACGTGGTAAACGTATGACCATCGGAGCCATGACCAAAGAAATGGCTCAAAAATTGGCAGAACAAGCCAAGAAAAAATAAATTACTTTATAACTCAAAACTCAACAGCTCACAATTATGGCAAAAGCACAAAAACCAGTCAAAACACCAGTTTCTAAAAGACCCACTCAAATCGTTCAAAAAGGTCGTATGTATATCACTGCCACCTTTAACAACACTTTAGTTACCATTTCTGACAAGTCAGGTAACGTTTTAACTTGGGGCAGCACTGGTAAAGCAGGTTTTGCTGGATCAAAAAAATCCACTCCCTACGCTGCTACAGTTGCCATTGACCAAACAGTTAAAGAGGCCAAAACTTACGGCCTTAAAAGCCTTGAAGTTTTTATTAAAGGTCCCGGTCCTGGTAGGGACGCGGCTTTAAGAGTTTTAAGAGGTAGTGGCCTAAAAATTGACTTAATTGCCGACGTTACACCTATTCCACACAACGGAACCAGGCCTAGAAAAAAGAAACACAACCGATAAAAAATAAATATCATAAAGTTATTCAAAAATCTTGAATCATAAATCGTAAATCAAACATCAACTTATGGCTAGATACACACAACCAAAAACCAAATTAATGCGCAAAATTGGCATGGACTTAGGCTTAAAAAGCAACCCTATCAAAGTTGCTCGAAGGATCGGCATCCTTCCTGGTGACCACGGAAAAAAAGGCCGCAGAAAGATGTCGGACTATGCTTCTCAGCTTCTTGAGAAACAAAAAGTTCGTATCATTTACGGTGTTTTAGAAAAACAATTCAGAAACTACTACGCCACGGCTACCAAAAACCCCTCAGCCACAGGTGCAGCTTTACTTAGTTTACTAGAACGAAGACTTGATAACACCGTATATCGTCTAGGATTAGCTCCTACCCGTGCAGCCGCTAGACAGCTAGTTTCTCACGGCAACGTTAACGTCAACAATAAAAAACTTACCATTCCTTCATACAGTGTCAATGAAAAAGATGTAGTTAGCCTTAGTGATAAAGCCACCAAAATCCCATACATAGCCGAGGCTTTAAAACAAAAAAACCAAGGAATCCCTTCTTGGCTAGAGAGAAAAGGCGCTCTTGGTAAAGTTACCAGACTTCCTCAAAGAGAGGACATTACTGAAGACATTAATGAACAATTAATAGTTGAATTTTACTCACGCTAATAATTAAAAATATATATACAAACAGCAGTCAACAGTAGGAGAAATATGTTAGATCCAAAATTTGCAGTTACCGTTCAAGAAGAAAAAGACGGATACTCTAAACTAGCTATCGAGCCATTAAAACAGGGCTTTGGTCATACTTTAGGCAACGCTCTTAGAAGAGTTCTTCTAACCTCTCTTCCTGGAGCTGCCATCACTAGTATCAAAATCTCTGGTGTCCAACACCAATTTTCATCACTTGAAGGCCTTAATGAAGACATTGTTCAACTTATCCTAAAAATCAAAACCCTTCGTTTCAAACTAGACGAAAACACTGACAAAGTTGTTGTCAAACTAGAAGCCACTGGTCCAGGTGAAGTCAAAGCTTCAGACATTAATCTTCCAGTTGGTGTAGAAATCACCAATCCAGATACAGTTATTGCTAACCTAGCCGACAAAAAGAACAAACTGTCCATGGAAATGACAGTTGAAAAAGGCTTGGGTTACTCTCTTGCAGAAGAAAGAAAAAGCAGTACTATTGGAGTTATCCCTGTTGACGCCCTATTTTCACCTATCAAAAGAGTTAACCCCACTGTTCAAAGTACTCGTGTTGGACGAAGAACTGACTTTGACAAACTCATTCTAGAAATCTGGACAGATGGAAGTATTTCAGCTAAGGACGCTCTAGATCAAGCATCGACTATCCTTATTGAACACCTTCAACAAGTCATCGACCCTTCAGATGTTGCTCCAACAAGCACTCAAAAAACTGAATCCCAATATCCCAACGAGACACTTTCATTAACAGTTGAAGAGTTAGATCTTCCCACAAGAATCGCTAACGCCCTTAGAAAAGGTGGTTACAAGACAGTTTCAGACTTAACTGGTGCCAACAAAGATGACATCGCTAAAGTCAAAAATTTAGGTGAGAGATCAGTCCATTTGGTCGAGAATGCTTTATCACAAAAAGGAGTTTCACTCTCAGAGTAAGCTATCAATTCATTTTATTTAAACCATGAGACATAGAGTTAAATCAAAAAAACTTAACCGCAATTCCAACCACCGCAAGGCATTATTTAAAAATCTTGTTGGTGAACTAGTGATGCATGGTGAAATAACCACCACTCATGCCAAAGCCAAGGCTATCAGGCCAATAACCGATAAGTTAATCACCAAAGCCAAAAAATCAAACCTCAACTCGCGACGTCTCATTCACTCCTTCTTTAACAAAAAAACCATTACCAACAAATTAGTTGACCACTTAGCCCCTGCTATGAAAGGTAGAGTCAGTGGTTATACCAAAATCACCAAACTCGGAAACAGAAGGGGCGACGACACCATGATGGTCAAAATTGCCTTTGTAGATGACATACCTCAACCTGAAATAATCGAACCCAAAACAAAAAAAGCCGCTCACCCCACCAAAGCTAAAAAGGCTACTAAATCAAAAACTAGCAATAATAGTAAGTAAGCAACTAAACAATCAGTTTACACTCTCTGTTTTTTTGTTCACTATTAAACCATGAAAACATACTCACCCAAATCTAGCCAAATAACCAGACAATGGCACTTAATCGATGCCAAAGATCAAATTTTAGGTAGACTTTCATCCGAAGTTGCCAAAAAATTAATTGGTAAACACAAAACCTACTACACTGCACATCTAGATTGTGGGGACTATGTTGTTGTCATCAACGCAAAAAACATCAAAACCACTGGCACCAAAGAACAAAATAAAATCTACTACAGACACTCGGGTTTCCCTGGAGGTTTGAAGTCTCAAACTCTTTCAGAACTCAGACAAAAACATCCAACTAGAGTTATTGAAAACTCAGTCAAAGGCATGATTCCTCAAAACAAACTTCGAACTGGCAGGCTCAACAGGTTAAAAGTCTTTGAAGACAATAATCATCCATATGCGGATAAATTTAAATCAGAAACTACAAAATAAACATAACACTGGTAAAAATGGCTACAAAAAAACAAAAACCAATCAAAAAAACACAACTTAAGCAAGAAGAAACCAAAAACAAAGGTGACTATATTTGGGCTGTTGGCCGAAGGAAAAGAGCCGTTGCCAGGGTAAGGCTTTATTCAAAAGACAAAAAATCTCAAAACGTCGACATAATCGTTAACAATAAACCAGTTGGCCAATACTTCCACGATCCCAAAGCCAAACTCAACTACGCCGAACCACTAAGAATCACCAATACTCTCGACCGATACAGCATTACCGTTAAAGTTCTTGGTTCAGGTCTATCTTCCCAGTTAGACGCTATGCTCCACGGTATTTCCAGAGCTCTTATCAAAGCCGATGCCGAACACAGGCCAGTTCTCAAAAAACGTGGCTTCTTAACTCGTGATCCAAGAGAAAGACAACGCCGAATGGTTGGCCGTGGTGGTAAATCCAGAGCCAAGAAACAATCTCCAAAACGTTAAACAATTTCCTCTCTTCCCGTTATTTCCTTTTCTGTTACAATTTCGACATGCGAAAAAAGTCTGTAGCTATCTGCTCTAGCATTTCTTTTTACCAGCAAGTTGTTGATATTAAAAATCAACTTTTATCCTTAAATCTCAACCCCAAAATTCCCCAGCTAGCCAGTCTTATGGAACAAAACCAAGATTTCAATGTAAAAGCTTATCAACACAGCTTCTACGCTGGTGATCCTGTTAAGACTAGACAGAAAATAGTCAGGCAAGAATTAATCAGAGTGGGAGAGTCAGATTCAGTTTTGGTCATCAACCACACAAAACACAAACTCAAAGGCTACATCGGCGGAAACGTCCTCATGGAAATGGGATTAGCATTCTACCAACACAAACCCATATTTGTTCTCAACACTCCATCGCCAAAGCTGCCCCTGATTGATGAAGTTCTTGCCATGAATCCTCACATACTCAAAAACAACCTAAAACAAATTTCATCAATACTTAAAAAGTCAGCCAATTAGAATTGGCAAATTAAAGTTGAATCAAATCTCTAGTCAACTTTCTTCACTTCAAAGTTAGTATCAATCCATACTTTAAGTTGTGCCATTTCTTCTTCTGCTTCAGCAAACATCTCATCAATATCATCAGTTGGGGGGAAATTCATCCACGCTTGACGTTTTAAGTCATTTATCTTATCTTCTAACATTTTGTATCGAGTCAATGCCGCCCACAGATCGTCCATAACAATATATTATACACTTGATCTGGTAGAATATCGCCTATATGACCAAGGCCAAACTAATAATCATCTACGCCACGACGTGGTGCTCTGATTGCCATCGTGCCACTAAATATTTAGACAAACACAACATCTCCTATCAACTACACAACGTGGGAAAAGACAAACATGCAGCCCAAACTGCACTCAAATTAAACGGTGGAATAAACAAAGTCCCCACCATCCTCTTTCCCGATCAAACAGTCTTAGTGGAACCCACCAACGACCAACTTCACCAAGCTCTCATCCAAAATAGCCTTATCTAGCAGCAGCCTCTCAGCCTTTAAGCATTTATGCTTCTAGGCTTTAATCATCTCGCCTGCACCAACTTCACTGTAGAAGTTCCTCCAGCCACGTCCCAGACATCACCATGCATCACAATAAACCTTTCACCTTTTTTTGCTACACCCATATCTTCTAAATATCTAATTCCGGCTAACACATGATCCTGTGTCACTTGTTCGTTTTTTTTGTATTTCTTACCCATCACTATGGGTAAAACTCCATAACTTACAGTCAAACTCTCAGCCACTTTTGAGTCCTTACAAAAGGCCACAATTGGCTTATCTGGTCTTAGGCTCGAAAGGATTTTAACCGTTTGTCCTGTGTGACTAAACACAATAAATCCAGCCACTTCTTCTCCTCTTGCTCTCATTTCCAAAAATAAATCATAAGCAGCATCACAAACCATACTATCTGTTCCGTCCCTCTCATAATCAAACTGCAATCTTGAGTCACTAAAAAACTTTGTTTCATTAAACCGCAAAGTCTTCGCCATCACTTCGACTGCTTTAAGCGGATACTCACCAAAAGCCGACTCTCCAGAAAGCATTGTTGCATCAGTCAAATCATACCCAGCATTAGCAATATCTGACACTTCAGCTCTAGTCGGAATAGGGGATTTAATCATCGATTCCAACATCTGAGTCGCCGTAATCACAAACTTACCTTTTTCAATACTTTTCTTAATCATCATTTTTTGCTGATAAGGAACTTGTTCAATTGGTAGCTCAACTCCCAAGTCTCCTCTAGCTACCATCACTCCATCAGAAGCATCCACAATATCGTCTAGTTCATCTAGCGCCAACTGTGTTTCAATCTTCGACACCACCTTTGCTTCTACACCATACTTTTTCATTTCCTTTCGAAGCATCTTCACATCTTCAGCACTCCTCACAAACGACAGCGCTACAAAATCAATCTCTTTAAGTTTTGCCAACTTCAAACCATCAAAATCTCGATCAATCAGTACTGGAAATGGAAAATCGGCTCCAGGAATAACCATAGACTTTCTTTGTTTCAAAATACCTTTTGATAAACACTTCAAATATGTCTTACCATTTTTCTTTACCACCTCAAACTCAAAAGCTCCATCATCAACCACACAACCTTGGTCTTGTTCCAAATGCTCAATTATCTCAGGATGAGAAATAGTAAATCCCTTTGCATCATTTTTCAGAGTTTCCTCATCCAACAAAATCTCCTCGCCAATTTTTAGATCTAACTCACCAGCAGCAATATTGATCCTTATTTCTGGTCCTTGTAAATCAATCAAGGTACCAATTCGCACCCCCATCCTTTTAGCCACTTTGTTCACTCTCTCAATCATGTCTCCATGCCACTCAACAGTATTATGTTTAAAGTTAAACCTAAACACATTTACCCCTGCAGTAATCAATTTTTCAATCATTTCTTCAGACTCACAAGCTGGTCCAATGGTTGCAACGATTTTTGTCAATTTATTCATCATGGTAGTATTTCAATTAATTGTTAACTTTTTTTGTCATTCCGGCAAAGACACGAGCTAGCGAGTAGTCTTACCTTGTCC
>CBDUQH010000058.1:0-7627 GCA_965369335.1 uncultured bacterium | reverse complement strand
TACGCTTTTTCACCAGATAAACACAAGACCCAACTACTACCTATTCTCAAGCACATTGACCTTTGGGATCAGTATAGTGAAAAAAAATTACTCAAAATCCTTAAAAAGTATCCTAAAAAAGGCAAAGGTTACTACTCCAAAAACAACCTCATCCAAGCTTTTAAGTTTTTCTCCAAAACTCATCAATTTAAAACTAGCCCTAAAGACTTTAGCGCCAAACTCAAAAAAAAGCCAATAAGAACCATGAGCGGCGTGACTCCACTTACAGTTCTTACCAAACCTTTTCCCTGTCCTGGCAAATGTATCTTTTGCCCCAACGACGTTCGTATGCCCAAAAGCTACCTCGCCGATGAACCAGGCGCCCAAAGAGCTACCCGCCATGCATTCGACCCTTATCTTCAAACCTACAATCGTCTCGACACTTTTCATCGAAACGGACACTCTATCGACAAAGTCGAGATCATCGTCCTTGGCGGCACTTGGTCTTTTTACCCCGAGCCTTATCAAATCTGGTACATCAAACGTTGTTTTGATGCCCTTAACGACTACAGCCAAGGAATAGACGACCGACCCAACGTCAAAACAGCCTCAGACTTTAAAAACTTCGATAAAACTATCGATGGCTCCAAATTCGACACCACCTATAACCAAGTCATCTCTAAAGAATTGACCTCAAAACAATCAGGCAGACTTTTAAACACCTGGGAAACAGCCACTTGGGAACAACTAGAAAAAGCCCAACAAATCAACCAGTCAGCCAAATCCCGTTGTGTAGGTTTAGTTATCGAGACTCGCCCAGACAACATTAGCCCAGCAGAAGTCGTCCGTATCCGCCGCCTCGGGTGTACCAAAACCCAAATAGGTTTCCAAAGCCTAAATGATCATGTCCTCAAAGTAAACAAACGAGGCCACGACGTCGCCGCCACCAGAAGGGCCATGAAGCTTTTAAGACTTGCTGGACTTAAAATACACGTCCACTGGATGCCCAACCTCTACGGCTCCAATCCCCAAAAAGACATCCAAGATTTCAAAAAAATCTTTTCAGACCTAGACTTCAAGCCCGATGAGCTCAAAATCTACCCTTGTAGTTTAATCCAATCAGCCGAACTCATGACATACTACCAAAAAGGCCTTTGGCAACCATACACCCACGACCAGCTCTTGGACGTTCTCACCCAAACCATCAAACTCACTCCTCGCTATTGCCGCCTTACCAGAATAATTAGAGACATCCCCTCCACCGACATCGTCGCCGGCAACAAAACCTCAAATTTCCGCCAGATAGCCGAAGCAGAACTAGACCAGCAAAAAATCAAACGCCTAGACATCAGAAGTCGAGAAATTAGAAACCAACAATTCGACCCCAATCAAATCAAACTCAAAACCACTACCTATCAAACTTCAGTCAGCACCGAAAAGTTTCTTGAATACATCACCCCAGACAACCAAATCCTCGGCTTCCTCAGATTAAGCCTTCCTGATAGGGATTTGTCATTCTGGAGCGAAGCGATAGAATCTAATTCTCATAAAGATCCTATCAGTAGCTCTGCTCCTTCCACGACAACAAAACAAACTTCATTTATCCCCGAACTCGCCAACTCCGCCATCATCCGCGAAGTCCACGTCTACGGCACTGCCGCCAACTTAGGAGAAAGGTCCTCCAAAAAGGCCCAACACCTTGGTCTTGGCACCAAACTTATCAACCGCGCCAAAGCTTTGGCCAAAAAATCCGGCTACCCCAATCTAGCCGTTATCTCCGCCATCGGCACCCGCGAATACTACTCCAAACTCGGCTTCACCCAAGGCCCTCTCTACCAACACTTCAGACTTTCAATCACCTATCATTAAACATTTGACTCCAAATCAAAATCTCTGTCATCCCGGACTTGATCTGGGATCTATATAAATAATCTCAATAGATTCCAGATAAGGCGAGCTTCGCCGCCTTTACCAGAAGGCCTGTTTTTTAATGATATAATCCAGTCAAGAAGGTCGTTTAGCTCAGCTGGCTAGAGCGCGCCGTTCACATCGGCGAGGCCGTAGGTTCAAGTCCTACAACGACCACCAAAATCCCAATCACAAACTATCATGAGGCACCATGCCTTTCCTTCTCTTCCCATTAGTATTTCTCCTCCTAGTCGCTCTCGGCTCCCTCAAACAAATCAACGAATACGAACGCGGCGTTGTCTACACCATGGGGCGCTACACCGGCCTCCTTGGCCCAGGATGGCACGTTGTCTGGCCTATTTTCCAATGGTACAGAAAAGTCGACATTCGTACCAAAGCCGTCGACGTCCCCAAACAAGAAACCATCACCAAAGACAACGTTTCTTGCAAAATGAACGCCGTTATCTACTACAAAATCACCGATGCCTCCAAAGCCATCAACGAAGTCGAAGAAGTCTTTTGGGCCGTTTCTCAACTAGCCCAAACCACCATGCGCCGCATCGCCGGTGAAGCCACTCTCGATGAACTCCTAGGAAACCGAGAGAAAATCGCCGAGCAAATTCTCAAGATAGTAGACTCCACCACCGACGCTTGGGGTATCGACGTCGAAGCCGTTGAACTAAAAGACATCGAACTTCCTGAATCAATGGTTAGAACTATGGCCAAACAAGCCGAAGCCGAAAGAGAAAAAAGAGCCACCATCATCAACTCAGAAGGTGAAGTTCAAGCCGCCGAAAACTTGGCCAACGCCGCCAACCTTATGGCCAAAACACCAGGAGCTCTCCATCTAAGAACCCTAAACTCAATCAACGACATCTCCTCCGACCAATCCAACACGGTCATCTTCGCCGTTCCCATGGAGGTCCTAAAAGCTGTTGAAGGTATCGGCCAAGCCATGGGCAAGAAATAAACACATTTATTTATCTATCAAGCAGGCAAATCAGCAACTTATTTCTATCCTGTTTCCACACATTTCAACCACATTTCCACCCATTTGAGCTTTTGTTCCTTTGTGCTTCCAAATCTTCAACATTTCAAAACTCATCTCTTTTAAATAGTATTTGAGCTTTTGGAAAAAGAGTAAACAAAACTCCACCCATAGAACTAAATATCAAAATCGCCGCCGCACTATCCACCCAAAACTGCTCTGGAAACAACCGGATCAGAGCATCTTGCTCATAAAACAACCAGCTTCCATCCTTAAATAAAATTTGATGGAACTGATCAAAAAACACTTCCCAAAAGAAAAACACCGCCACTGCCACCGCTGAAATAATCGTCAACGTCAAAATCCCCCCGCTAATAAACAAATAGGGGAGTAACTGCCTGGTCCTTCGCTTTCCCAACAAAAACACTATCCCAGCTACAAAAAACAACAACACAAAATAATGCACCGCCATCATAATCCTAATCACAAAAGCCACGTCCTCCAAATGTACTATTTCTCTTTGATTAAACACTGGACTGTGATCAATCTGGGTCGCTGCTAAATAATCTATACCCGTTTTTCCAACCACCGCATTCAAAGTCTTTTCTCCCAAATGTAACCTCTCTTCCACTCCAAACCCAAAATCATCTTGAGGGAAATTTGGCTTAGTGTATTCATAACTAAGCCATTTTGGCTGCATCAAAATTCGAGTACTAGTCATAATCAAAACAAAAGGAATCAGCAAGACTATTAAAAACTCTGTAGCATGGTAGATTGGATGCAGCGGCTGCTCAAAACTCCACATACTTGTCCAAAAAATATTTCACCCTCTCATTCTAATCAACCGGCCATCCCTCTACAAGCCAAACAAGGCCTTATCAGTTACAATTAACATGACTTATGATTAACCAAAAACACAATCAAAAGCTCTACGAAGATTTTCACCATACCACATCTCGCCACAGCCGCATTGTAGATCCAACCGACTATACTCAAGGCCCCATCCTCCAACTCGCCAACCAATATGCTTCAAAATCAAAAACTGTTTTGGACATAGGTTGTGGTACAGCCGCCAAATCTTTCTATCTTGCCTCACAAGGGAAAAAGGTTACTGGCATCGACATTTCCCAAAAAGCCATCGATTCTTGCCTCCAAAACGCCAAAGCCTTTAACCTACAAAAAAACACCAACTTTATCAACCAAACTCTAGAAGACTATAAAACCTCCAAAAATTTTGACCTCATCCTCTGCACCGAAGTAATCGAACACATCCAGGATGACCAAAAAATGCTTAAAAAAATCTTCACCCTCCTAAACAAAAACGGCATTCTCATCCTAACCACCCCCTCTCAAAACGCACCTCTATATCGCATCGGCTTTCTTAATCAATTTGACCAAAGAGTCGGACACCTAAGAAGATACAATCTCAAGCCACTCACAAAACTTCTCCAAAAATCAGGTTTTTCCATCATCACGACTCAAAAATCAGAGGGTATTGTCAGAAACTTCATCTTCACCTCTAGCATCGGTGGCAAAGTTATCCTCAGGTTGATCAACCGTTCTAATCTTCTCAAACAAATCGCTATAATATTAGATACAGTCTCTTTAAAAATCTTTAAAGAATCGGATTTAATCGTTGTTTGTACCAAATCATGAATATTCTTTTTCTTACCAGACTTTTTTACCCCCATATTGGCGGCGTTGAAAAACACACCTTAAAACTAGCCCAGCAACTTACCCAACACTCACTCAACATCACCATCCTCACCACCCAATACGAAAGCTCTCTCTCTTTAGAAGACAACTACCAAAACCTCAAAATCATCCGCATTCCCAAATCCGATTCAATCTCCAAATTCAAAACCTGGAAATGGATTTGGCAAAACCAACAACTATTTCAATCCCAAGACATCATCCACGCCCACGATGTCACTTACTGGTACTTGCCTCTAACTTTTAAACTAAAAAAACCCTTTTTCACCACTTTCCACGGCTGGGAGGGGACTTACCCGCCAACCTTTAAAGCCAAAATTTGGAGAAAAATATCAGAAAATGTTAGCCACAAAAACATCTGTGTCGGTGATTACATCTCCAAATGGTACGGTACCAAATCAAATCTAGTCACTTACGGTGCAACCGATCAAACACCTCTAAACCCAGGCAGTCCTGATCGAATCCTTTTCCTAGGTAGATTAAGCCCAGACAACGACCTCTCCATAGTCATCCCTGCTCTAAAAAAGATCAAACAACAACTACCCAAACTAAAAGTCAGCTTTCTCGGAGACGGCGAAGTAGCTTGGGAATGTGAACAAGTAGGCAAAGTTTTAGGCTTTCAAGAAGACATCACCGACCATCTCAGTCAAGCTGGCGTAGTCATTACCTCCTCATACCTCTCCATGGCCGAAGCCATGGCTGCTGGCAGACAAGTCTATTCGACATACTCAAACCCCCTCAAAAAAGATTATCTAACTCTACATCCCATGGCCAAAAATATCTCTATCTCCTACACTAGCGACCAGCTAGCAACCGACTTTCTCAAAAACTACCACCAGCCCCAACTACAAACCAAATCTATTCAAAAAACCCAAAACTGGGCCCTCAAACAGACTTGGAAAAAGCTCGCTATCCAATACTTAGATTTTTGGACACAAGATAATCCCAAGCTAGCCCAACTATGACTCGACCAAAGTCTCAACTCTTCTTAACACACTAAAAACACATCCACACCAAGACCCTTCCTTGATAGAATCAGTCTACCCAAACTATGAAAATTACTTTAATTTGTACCACCTACAACGAAGCCGAACACATTCAAAAACTTCTAGACTCTATTGCCAAACAGACCCTAAAGCCCCACCAAATCATCATCACCGACGCCAACTCAACCGATGCCACCAGAGATATCATCCAAAAAGCCAAAAAGACCCTAAATCTTCCCATCACCCTTATCAACAAAAAACTCAACCGTTCTCAGGGCAGAAACTTAGCCATCCAAAAAGCTAAATACAAAATCATCGCTGTTACTGACGCGGGTTGTATCCTCGATAAGCACTGGCTAGAGCGCATTACCAAACCACTTATCGACGACAAAGCCGACTCAGTCGCAGGTTACTACCTCCCCATCACTCCAACGTGTTTTGAAAAATCCGTCGCTCCGTTTGTCTCAGTCATGCCCGATAAACTTAATCCTCAAACCTATCTACCCTCTTCAAGGTCAGTCGCTTTTACCAAAGAAGCCTGGGAAAAAGTTGGACACTATCCAGATCACTTAAACTACTGTGAAGACCTTGTCTTTGCCCAAAAGCTCAAAGAAAACACTCGACTCTACGTTGAAAAAAAAGCTCTTGTTTACTGGCAGCAAAAAAGTACCTACCAAAGCTTCTTTTCTCAAATTACCAACTACGCTAGAGGAGACGTTCAAGCCAGATACGAACCCCACCTTTACAAAATATTCACAGTTTTTTTAAGATACACCATCTTTATTTTGTTTCTACCCATCTACCCTCTTTACCTCTTAATCCCCATTCTCAAACACTACAAATACGTCAAACATCCTGGATGCATTATCCATCTACCAGCTCTCCAAATCACCTCAGACTTCGCCATCATGTACGGCACTCTTACTCAACTCTCTTCAACTTCTTCTAGAAACTAACCATCAAACCCGCTAGAATGACCCAACCTATCAGTCAAAAACAAATATGATTCAAGTTTTCAAACCTGCACTAGGTCAGGAAGAAATAGATGCTGTCAGCCAAGTTTTAAAGTCTGGCTGGATTGGTCTTGGTCCAAAATCGCTCGAATTTGAACAAAAATTTGCCCAATTTATCGGTGCCAAATACACACTTGGTACCAACTCTGCCACTGCCGCCCTCAACCTCCTTTGTCATATGCACCTCAAACCAGGCGACGAAGTCATTACTCCATCATTCACTTTTGTTGCCACCACCAATGCCATTGTCCTTGCTGGAGCTACTCCCGTTTTTGCCGATGTCAAAAGCCACAACTTAACCATTGATCCTCAGGATATAGTCAAAAAAATCACTCCCAAAACCAAGGCCATCATGGTAGTTCATTACGGCGGTCAGCCAGCCGACGTGGACGCCATCAAAAAAATTGCAAGCCAACACAAACTCCACATTTTTGAAGACTGTGCCCACTCAATTGGCGCCTATCACCGTGGTCAACACGTGGGTACTTTTGGTACTGCAGCTGCATTTTCATTTGCAGCTGTCAAAAACTTAACCACCGGCGATGGGGGAATGCTAGTTACCAAAACCCAATCAGCCCAAAAAAGAGCCAAGCTTCTAGCCTGGTCAGGTATCGACAAATCCACCTGGCACCGAAGCTCCCACAAACAATACAACTGGCAATACAACGTCAAAGAAGTCGGTTGGAAGTACCAACTAAACGACATCGCCGCTGCCATTGGCTTAGTTCAACTCAAACGAATAAAATCCCTCAACAAAAAACGTCGCCAAATAGCCATCAAATACCAACAAGCTTTCAAAGATTTACCCTGGCTCCAATACCCTCAAGAAGACCCCAACACCACCTCAGCTTTCCACAACTTCTACCTAACCGTCAGTCAAAAAAACCGTAACCGCCTCATCGACCACTTGCACAATAATGACGTCTCAGCCACCGTCCATTACTACCCCAATCACCTCTATCCCATCTTTAGATCATACAAAACCAACCTACCTGTCACCGAGAAAACCTGGCAACAAATACTAAACATCCCCATATATC
>CBDUQH010000057.1:0-7780 GCA_965369335.1 uncultured bacterium | reverse complement strand
TCTTAAATCTATTGTTTTACTTTTAAGTATTCTTATCCTCGCTTCTTTTCTCCGCCTCTACCACTTAGGCTCAAACCCTCCCCACCTCAACTGGGACGAAGCCTCGCTAGGCTACAACGCCTACTCAATCCTCAAAACAGGCAACGACGAATACGGCAACTCATTACCTTTCTCCATTCGCTCTTTCGACGACTACAAACCGCCACTCTATGTATATCTAACCATTCCCTCAATTGCTCTTTTAGGCCTCAACGAATTTGCCGTTCGCTTACCCTCAGCCATCATGGGTATCCTCGCAGTCCTGGGCACTTATTTACTCACTCAGGAAATTTTTGTTAAAAACAAACAACGAGCCACTTTAGGGTTAATGTCAGCTTTGTTTCTGGCCATTTCCCCTTGGCATCTCCAATTTTCAAGAGGAGCCTTCGAGGCCAACATTGCCCTTACTATCTACATCTTCGCCGTCTACTTCTTCCTCCGTTGGATCAATCATTCACCCGTCATTCCAGTAAAGGCTCCACCAGTTGGCAGAAGCCTTATCCGGAATCTAAATCCAAAAATACTCTCTAATCTATCAATACTACTGTCTGCCTTCTTTGCCTCACTTGCTCTCTACGCCTACCACTCAGCTCGTCTCATCGTGCCAATCATGTTTTTAGTTTTAGCTTTGTACTACCACCAAACTCTTATCAAAAGAAAAACACAACTCATCATCCCCGTTTTTCTCGGATTACTTATTCTAGTTCCCATTTTTGTAACTCTCTCCAGAGGCAGTGCAGCCAGTAGATTCAACACCGTTAGCATCTTTACCAATCCTGGCGAATTCTCCAGGGAAAGAGAAAGGATCGAAAGGTTTGCCCACCTAAAAAAAATCACTCCGCCTCCGTTTAATTACTTCTACACCAACAAACAGGTCATGGCCACCATCGTCTCTAGAAACTATTTCGAACACTTTAACTTTGATTTTCTTTTCCTTCGATCAGATGGCAATGGAAGGCATCATGCTACCGGAATTGGATTACTTTATTTAGCCCAGCTACCACTACTTTTGTATGGCACTTATCAACTAGTTCAAGACAAACACAAAAACACAAAAATCATCTGGTTTTGGTTATTCATTGGCCCTATTGCTTCATCTCTAACTGCTTCCACCCCCCACGCCATTCGCGGGCTGCTCATGCTCCCGTCTTTCCAACTTATCAGCGCCTATGGTCTAACAACACTCTTCACAAACTATCACTTCAAAAAACACAGTATACTTTATACTTCATACTCTATACTTATCATTCTTAACTTCCTCGTCTATCTAAACCTCTACTACATTATCACTCCACACTTAGTTTCCCACGACTGGCAATATGGCTACAAGCAGCTCATCCACAAACTAGGGGAGTTAGATTCAAACTACAACCACATCATCATCACCAACAAATACGACCAGCCCCACATCTTCTTTGCTTTTTATCAAAAAATTGATCCCACAACTTATCAATCTTTCGCCGAAACCGCTCATTCTGGCTTTGGCAAATATACCTTCAAAGACATACAATACGACCAAGACAGCCAAAAACCCAACACTCTTATTGTGGCAAATCCAGACAAAACGCCTTCAGACGCCAACATCATCGACACCATCACCTTCCTAAACGGCGACCCTGCCTTCAACCTTATAGACCCACATAAATAAAAATATACTCAATACCCTATACTGCATACTATGGCCAAGAATAAAAAATCTCCCCGAGTCATCGTCGTCATGCCTGCCTACAATGCTGCCCAAACCTTAGAAAAAACAGTCAAGGATATTCCCAAAGGTCTAGTTTACAAAATCATTCTAGTTGATGATGGTTCCAAAGACGACACCATCAAAATAGCCAGAAAACTTGGCCTTGATGTTCATCAACACCCAAGAAACCTTGGCTATGGTGGCAATCAAAAAACTTGTTATTGGGAGGCATTAAAGTACAACCCCGACGTGGTAGTCATGCTCCACCCAGACTACCAATACGACGCCACTCTCACAGGCGAAATGGTCAGGCCAATTCTCGAAGGCAGATTCGACGCCATGTTTGGCTCTCGTATCAGAACCAGAAAAGAAGCCCTAGACGGTGGCATGCCTTGGTACAAATACTTTATTAATCGCCTCTACACCCCATTCGAAAATATGATCTTAGGGGTAAACTTCACAGAACATTTTTCTGGATTCAGAGCCTACTCAAAAAAAGTTCTTAAAACAGTACCTTTCCAACGTATGAATAATGACTTTGTCTTTGACCAACAAATGATGGCTTCGGTTATCTCATTTGGATTTCGTGTTGGTGAAGTCCCGGTGCCTGTTCGTTACTATCAAGACTCCTCATCCATCCAATGGATCAAAGGCGGCAAATTTCTCTCTCAAACCATACTTGTGCTGTTTAAATTTGCTCTTCATCACCTCAGTATCTACCACTCCAAAATCTTCAAATAACCCCAAGCATTGAATATTATAGGATGATAATTTATAATATCTGCCTCGTTTCCTATTGAGTAAGGATAAACTCACATGATAAGCATTAACAATTTTTCAAGTTTTGATCCAAATCTGGTTGAAGAAATCGCCTTCAACTTGCAACTTAACGGTGATGTCAGGCTCAACCTTTCTGGGACTGCAATCAAGCAGTACAATAGCCAGAACCAAAACTGGCAAAACTTCAAAAATGCCTATCAGCAAGAATACTCTTCAATATCAGGAGACGAGGGAGAAACCAACACCAAGTTAAAAGGCAACGTCCTAATCATCACCCCACGTCGTTAACTTAACTTGGTATAGTGCCGCTTTTGAGATAACCTTTCAAAAGCGGCATAAATCATTTTAAAACCCAAATTATCAACTCACTTGACACTTGTGTATAATATACACACTTTAAAAGCTACAACGAGGACAAGTAAGTTTGATTGCCTGCAGTCAAGAGAGCGGTAGTTGCTGAGAATTCCGCCTGTAAGTTTCAAACCCAAAAGACCTCCGAGCTGCCGGAAGAAACCTGTGTGTCATTCTGAACGTAGTGAAGAATCTAGCAAAGCGTTCAAAATCATTCAGTTAATAGACCCGTGTCGGGATCGCCCGTTACAGCGATAGGCTATATCTCAATTAGAGCGTAGTCAAAAAGGCTAACTTGGCAACAAGCTAGTAAAAAGGAGTGGTACCGCGATCTCTTAATATTGAGAACCGCCTCCAGCTGTCGTTCCGACATTAGGAGGTTTTTTTATGTCAAAAACAGAAATTAAATCATCATCAAAAGAGTTAATCCAAATCATCGACTCATCCAGAGTTTTTAACAACTATCAACAGGCTTTGGAACAAGGTTTAACCGATGGAGATATTTTTGAACTAGCAACTCAAGTATCTGAAAATATCTCAAATCACAATGCCAAACACGCTCAAGAAATGCTGCCCAAATCACCCCAAGACATCCTCAACTCAATTCAAGATGGCACTTCAACTTTCATCTATTCCAAAGATCAAAATGATGAACTAATCTTTTTATACCATGGTGCTATTTACCCACTTTTTTCAGACCAACAAGTTCAAACTTTTAAATGGCAAGTATATGAACTAGGCACAGCCATTACCCACCCCCAATTCAGAGGCATGGGCATAGGCACCAAAGGGGCCCAAGCTAGAATTGAAAAAATGCACCAAATGTTTCCTGATAACTCTATCAACACACTAGGTATCTCCACAGTCAAAAGACAATACACCAAAAAGGCTCTGGAAAACGCCGGTATGCATCAGGCAGAATGGGTTACCAATCCTCATATTGCCGCTACCACTTGTGTGTGTGAAGGCCTAACTCCAATCCAAACTGGAGTTGGCTGCTCCTACAGAAGGCCACCTCAACCAACTTTAATCTCACCTGACCACATACAAATCCAGGTTAGTCCAGATAGTCAAAGAGCAAGTAATAACCAGGAAATACCTTGTACTCTGATGGTTTCTGGCCTAGACAAAGCAGCCCAATTCGAACAAGATGTTTATAACCTCTATGGCTCTCTAGCTATCAAAGAAGTAGACGATAGAATCAATCCTTTAGACCTCATTACTATCGCTCACTATATGAATATCCAGGAGTTGACCAATGTCTGACGTCATCAGTATTTTCTTCGACCTAGTCCAAATCAATAGCCCATCGGGCCACGAAGCCAAAGTCGCCAAACACATTCACACTTTTTACAAACAGCTTGGTTTTTCACCGAAAATAGATAAACATAACAACGTCATCGTCAAAATCTCCTCCACTTCAAAATCATTAGAGCCTTTGCTTCTTAACGCCCACACCGACACAGTCCAACCAGGAGAGGGCATCAAACCTTTCATCGACTCCAACGGCTACATTAAATCCAAAACAAACACCATCTTAGGTGCCGACAACAAAACTGCCGTCGCCTCTATCATGGCTTTATCTAAACTTATCTCCAAAACCAAATATTCTGGACATCCTCTCGAAATTGTTTTCACTACTTCCGAAGAGTCGGGCAACTACGGCGTTCATGGACTAGACTATTCCCAACTCAAAGCCACTCAAGGCTTTTGTAGCGACGCCAGTAACCGAAACTTTGGAGATATCATCATCGCCGCTCCTTTTTATAACCGCTTCGACATCACCTTAACTGGCAAAGCAGCCCACGCTTCTCAGCCCGAAATCGCCATCAACATTCTCCCCACTCTCACTCAATCCCTTTCAAAACTCAAACTAGGCCGTGTTAACCCAAACACTCTTGCCAACGTTGGTATGATTCACTCTGGTCAAGTAGTCAACACTATTCCCGGCCAAGCCATTGTTAGCGGTGAGGTCAGGAGTTATTTAGAATCAGATCTCGAAGCCAACACCAAATCCATCATCGACACCTTTAAACAAACAGCCAAAAAACACCAAGTCAAAATCAAAAGCAAAGTGAATCGCGAAAACGACGGCTTTATCCTCAACCAAGATACCCCACTATTCAAAAAAACTCGCTCTACTATCAAAAAATACAACCCCAGGCCCAAATTGATTAAATCTTGGGGGTGTTACGACGCCAACGTCTTTGCTACCAAAGGTATTCAACTCATCAATATCGCTGATGGCAGTCAAAACGCCCACACCCCTGATGAAAAAATCCACAGAGAAAATTTAATCAACCTGGTAGAATTACTTAAACAACTTGTACAATAGGAACATATACTATGGCCAAATCACGACTCCAACACCAAAGAGACGAACGTCTAGCCAAAATCAAACAGCTCAAGGATTTAGGCATTCATCCCTATCCCGCTCAAAGCCAAAAAGACTTTTCCAACCAACACGTCACCGATAACTTCGACACTCTTCAGGGTCAAACCGTCAACCTTACCGGTAGAGTCATGTCTTTTCGCGAACACGGCAAAGTAGCCTTCGCCGATATCCAAGATCAATCTGGCAATATCCAACTTTTTATTCGATCCGACCAACTCGAAACCACAAACAAAGATACTCAAACTGTTGGTTTTAATCACCTTAAACTTATTGATCCTGGAGACTTTGTCCAAGCTTTTGGAGAAATCACCAAAACCAAAACAGGCCAAATCTCCCTTCTAGTCACCCAACTAAAACTCCTTACCAAATCTCTTCGCCCTCTACCATCAACTAAAGAAGACATCACCGATCCAGAGTTTAAATTTCGCCGCCGCTATCTAGATTTAACCTTAAATAGAGATAGCCTCCAAATGTTCCAAAGAAAAGCCAAATTTTGGCAAGCCAATCGAGATTTTTTGCAAGATAAAGGCTTTATCGAAGTCGAAACTCCAGTCCTTGAGCACGTCACTGGTGGCGCCGACGCCAGACCTTTCACTACCCACATGAACGCCCTTGATCAAGAATTTTTTCTCCGTATCTCCACCGAGCTATATCAAAAACGCCTTATCGGTGGGGGATTTGAAAAAATCTTTACCGTTGGGCCAAACTTTAGAAACGAAGGATTATCTGACGAACACCTAACCGAGTACACTCAAGTCGAATGGTATTGGGCTTATGCCGACTACGAACAAAACATGCAACTTGTAGAAGAAATGTTCAAACACATAGCCCAACAAGTTTATGGCCAAAGCACTTTCACCACCCGTGGCCATACTTTTGACCTTAATCAAACCTGGGAACGAATCAGTTACCCTGATGTTATCAAAGAAAAACTCGGCATCGATATCTTCGAAGACTCTGAAGAAAAAATGCTTGCCGTTATCAAAGACCACCAAGTAGAACTATCTGGCGCAATCAACCGAAACCGACTTATCGACAACTGTTGGAAAATTATCCGAAAAGACATTTCTGGTCCCGCTTTTCTTATCAACGAACCTGCCTTTATGTCACCCCTTTCCAAATCCAAAGTCTCAGACCCTCGCCTCACCGAACGCTTTCACGTCATCATCGCCGGCAGCGAACTCGGCAATGGCTACACCGAGCTCAACGACCCCATCGACCAACTCGACAGATTTATGGATCAACAATCCCAAAGAGACGCTGGCGACGACGAAGCCCAAATGCTCGACATCGACTTTGTCGAAATGCTTGAATACGGCATGCCACCCACCTCTGGCTACGGCCATAGTGAGCGTATTTTTTGGTTCCTAGAAGATGTCACCGCCAGAGAAGGCACTCTCTTTCCTGCCCTTCGCCATAAACTCGAAAAAACCACAAAAGACATCTACGGCCTAAAATCACCCAAAGAAAAGAAAAGAAAAATAAAAAAACAAAACAAACTGTTTCTGAAGTAATGGATAAACTTCTATGATCTCTCGCGACCAGCTGACTCAATTTATCAACCAAACTCTTGGTCAAGAAATCTTAGAAAAGGCCGCAGCCAAAGACGAACTAGCCAACGGCATCCAAATTCATGGCTCCGAAGAAATCAACAAAATTGCCTTAGGTGTCTCATGCAATGCTCACTTTTTGGAGGAAGCTATAAACTTTGGCGCCCAGGCCTGCATCTTTCACCACGGTTTTGACCCTCGCACCCACAAAGCCCAATACTCCACCTATTCACAAAATCGCCTCAGGCTTATCTTCCAAAATAACCTCTCCATCTATGGTTTCCACGGAGCTCTAGATATGCATCCCACTCTAGGCAACAACGCCCAAATTATCCAAAAACTCGGAGCCAAAATTCAAGAAAGCCTTTTTGAAGAATGGGGTTTTACCGCCAAATTTCCCAAACCAATTCCCATTGAAGACCTAGAACAAAAATGCCTTGACCTTTTTGATCACGACATCCTTTCCTTCCTCTCTGGCCCAGAAAAAATCACTACCATCGGTGTAGTTTCAGGTGCTGCCAAGCCATATGCTCA
This sequence comes from uncultured bacterium, assembly GCA_965369335.1. Lineage (GTDB taxonomy): Bacteria > Patescibacteriota > Microgenomatia > UBA1400 > CAYNFZ01 > CBDUQH01. The sequence goes on along the minus strand of CBDUQH010000057.1, from coordinate 444 downwards.
GCATATAAAAGAATTCCAACAAAAGGGAGTCGAGTGTTACATCTCCGGAGAAACTTCCGAATCAACTCCCCACAAAATGATTGAATCGGGTATCAACTATCTAGTCTGCGGCCACTACGCAACTGAGGTTTTTGGTGTCAAAGCCTTGGGTCAAAAAATCCAGACCCACTTTGGCAAAAAAGTCCAAGTTCAATTCATCGACATCCACAACCCTGTTTAGTCAAGAAAAAGGAGTAAAGAATAAGTGAAAGGTCAACAAAAAATCTACAGCTCCAAAATTAAACATTTCTTTTACTTACCTGGATATCTACTAATCATCTTCACCCTTTACTCTCTTCTCAATTCTGATCATTTCCTTAGTGGACCACCAGAACTTCTAATCAAATGGAAAATCTACAGAAATTTTTTTTACAAACTCATCAATATTTATGTTGTTTTTAGGAT
>CBDUQH010000056.1:0-7811 GCA_965369335.1 uncultured bacterium | reverse complement strand
GGGGTGGTGGATGTGAAAGCACTTTTAGCCGGAAACGATGTTTTGTTGTTTTCGGGTGATGTTAAAACAGCTATAACAGAGATCAATAAAGCCATAGCAAATGGAGAAATAACGAGAGAGGAAGTAGATGCCAGATGCCTTAAGATATTAAGAGCTAAAGCATGGGAAGGTCTCGATAATTATCACCCTGTTGAAGTAAAGAACCTGTACGAAGATTTGAATAAAAAAGAATATGAAACCCTCAATAAGCAGCTTTTTGAAGCAGCATTAACGGTGTTAAATAACGACAGTAACCTTCTTCCACTTAAGAACCTCGAAAAATTAAAAATAGCTTCTTTATCACCTTGAAGCACTTGTTTAGTCTGAGCCACCACTTTCTCCGCCATTTCACCAAACACTTGATTTACCAACGCCTTTGCCTTCTCTTCATCCACCATCGCCTGACTCTTAGATAATACAGACAGCTTTTGATAAACCATTACCAAAAGTAGCCCCACCAATCCAATAAGAATAAAACCCAAAACATTCATAACCTACATTCAAACTCAACCAGACCAAATAATCAACCCCTACCAATATCACTTTATTCTTTTATCCAGATTCTCTATCCTTAACTCATGTTCGATCCACGCACCAGAAAAAGAGAAAGACGTCGCCGCCAGAAAATTACTGAAAAAGAAATCACCAACACTAGGAACTGGTTTCTCATCACCATTAGCTCGATGTCTTGGACCATCACTGGCTTTATTTTTTTCTTCGTCGATCCTCCCCTCATCAAAGACATTCCCATCCCATCCACCTACTTACCTCTTATTGGCACTTTTTCATTTTCTCTTGGCGCTTCTCTTTATTTACTCACAGGCCGTCTACGAAGCAGTCTTCTAACATCTCTATCTATTGGATTCTTCCTCATCCTCCGTGCCAATCAATTAGGCACTTTCCTCAACCTCGTCTTATTGATCGCCATCAACCTCGCCATCCAACTCTATCTAAATCCTCCCCAAACCAAGTCAGACAAGTCTAACTAAAACAGAACTAGTTCTTGCACATTGGTATTCATTGTGCATATACTAGTTCTAACATGATTAGACCAATCAACCTTATATGCTCTGTTTTTCTCTGTATTCCACTTTACTTTTTGTTTTCTCTCCCAGCACAGGCTGTTGAAACTAACATTTATTCTTTCCAACTGACCCCTTCAAAACCATTTATTGATACAGGCATCAACCTCACCAAAGACGATTTCATCACCATCAAACAAGACTCCAACTCACCCATTTATGTTCCAGCAATGACCGTCCCATGGATTACTACTGGAGGGGACCCAGGCTGTCTAGCCTCATCAGAGTTTTTGTTATCTGGAGTCAATTGCTGGAGCTTAATCAGCAAAATAGGCGAGGGGAGTCAGCCATTTTTTGTTGGTCCCGAATTGGCCACTTATTCTCCCCAGGAAGGTAGGCTTTATCTAGCCATCAATTTCTCCAACTCTCTTCTAGGTTCTTCTGGAGGTTGGAGAGTCAAAGTCATCCACAACCATTTTCCACCACCACCGACCCCAACTCCTTTCCTAGATCTTCCTTGGGACTACCAAAGCAAAGGTATGAGTTTTGGTGAGGCAGCCACAGCCATAAACTCTTACTTTGATCATGAGTATCCACTTTTGAGTGCTAGTCTTGTAGAACCTGAAGAAACTGACAATACAACAATTATTTATGATTCTTTAGTACGGACTATAGAAAGTTATTCCAGTCATGATGGTTATGACTATGGCCTGCCAGCTCAGACCAAAACCAATGAACCTATCCTAGCCCCTGCCAGCGGGTGTGCCACCTACGGATTTAACCCACTTTCAGGCCATCACATCAAAATCGACCACGGCAACTTCTACCAAACTAGATACTACCACCTTCAGCCAGATCAGCTAATCACCCAATCTCAAACCACTTGTGTCCTAGTATCCAAAGGCGACCAAATTGGCCTAGTTGGTTTTTCAGGCAATGTTTCGCCATCAGGAGAAGCGGGATCACATCTTCACTTTATGGTCGTTGAAGACAAAAACCAAGACGGCAATTTTAACGACAACATTCCAGATGGCGTCACTGATCCATTTGGATGGCACGGTGAAGGGCCAGATCCTTGGGCAGAATACAATTTCACCTACAATGGTCTTTCAAGGGTTGGTAACGACAGTCATTACCTCTGGATACACCCCATCGAGGGTCTGGTCAGTGAATACCAACAGCCACAACCTCAAACCTTTCAGCTAGATGACTACCAACTCCTACTCCCACAAGATTTTTCAGACAAACCTCTGAAAGTAAAAATGACGTACTCCCACATAGTCAATTTATCCGACTCACACCGATCAATTAAGCCAGGGGTACTCCTTCAAATCTTTGACCATTTTGGTACATTTTTAACCCAGTTTGAAAAAGCATTTACCTTAAAGATCAATTTTTCAGATCAAGATTTAGAATACTTTATTCCTCAAACTTTAACCATTTACTCCAGTGATGATGGTATCAACTGGCAACCAGAAGAAACTTTACTTGATCTAAACACTCAAACCGCCTCAGCCCAAATTGATCACCTCAGCTATTTCGCTCTAATTGGAGAGCTAAAAGATACCACTCCTGCCAACACTACTCTACAAATAAACGACAGTAATCAACTTCAAAGCTCTTACTCAGGCTCAGTAAATATCTCACTTTTATCCCAAGACAACCAAGATGGTCTAGGTATCGAATACACAGCCTACAGATTTGACGAAGATGATTGGTCTGAGTACCAACAACCCATCACTTTCAGTACTGAAGGTGAGCACACCATTCACTACTATTCTGAAGACAAAGCTGGAAACGTCGAAAACTACCAAAGTCATACTTTTACCATCACCAACCAACCTCCAGAGTTTTCGCTCCAACTCAATCCGATCACACTTAAACCCACATTCATTGCCACCGGTAGCGGACAACTCAGCCAAACAACTCAACACATCTTTGGACCAATCTACAAACTCAGTGTCTCAGACGTTTCCAACAATCAAATCGAACTTAAATACAAACACTACCAATTTAAATCTATCAACCAAATCCAACTCCTCACTATCCAATACAACCAGCAAGAAGTAGTTACTTTTCCTGACAACGCCTTCACCACTATCACTGGCACTATCTTTGGGAAACCCAAAATCATCCAAAACTGGTACCAAAACCAACTATCGACTACTCTTATTTACAATTCTTACCTGGATAAAACATTTATCTTAACTTCAAACCCTTTTACATCAAACTCCTTGATTGGTGCTAAGTTCTTGCGAATCAATTCCAACCAGGGTAAGCTAGAAATTAGCTATTAATCATATGCCCAAAAATAAGACGCTTTTACCAAACCCACGTAATTTAGCAATCGGGATCACACTCCTTGTCATTCTTGTGACTGGAAGCTATCTAATGCTAACCAGAAAGCCCACTAATGTTTCCAAAACAATTAGAAATGAGAAATCCACAAATATTTTTGAGACTAGTAACAATTTAAATTTCTCAATAGAAGTTTCAGACGCCTACTCAATTGAAGAAAGGTCTGTATCTGTTAATTTAATCAAAGGAAACAACTCAGTAAGAATAGGCAGAAGTTGTACAAATTTTAATGGTATTAGTGAATACCTAAACGATCTTGATATTAAAAACAACAAAACTGAAAATACTACAGATGAAAATATTTCAATAAATGGTTATCAAACAATTACACGGCAATATCACGAAACAACTAATTTAAGAAAAATATATTTCATCATGGTGGGAGGCTGTGTGTACAACCTTTCCACCACCACCCCCGACCTCTACCCAGACCTAGATCAAATTGCCCACTCATTCCAATACACCGGCGACACCACCAACTAGCCCAATACCCTCATCACAACTTATGTTAAAATCACCCCAATGAACCAAACGCCCCAAACCACCATGGAAATGTCCATGATGTACCACAACTAAAGTGGAAGGGGAGTTTAATTCAAGAAATCACCTCTTCCTCGAAGAGGTTTTTTAATTCCTAAATCATGAATCATAATTCTTAAATCATGCCAGACACTTTCTACATAACCACTACTCTTCCATACGTCAACGCCGAACCCCACATTGGTTTCGCTCTCGAAATCAATGCAGCCGATGTCATCGCTCGTTATCAAAAACTTCAAGGCAAAGACATCATTTTCAACACCGGTACCGACGAGCATGGTCAAAAAATATACCAAAAGGCTCTTGAACAAAAAAAATCACCTCAAAATTACGTCGATGAATACGCCGCAAAATTCGACCAGCTCAAACAACTTCTCAACTTAAGCTACAACCATTTCATTCGCACCACAGACTCTCACCACGTTAAAGCCGCCCAAGAATTTTGGCGCCTTTGTGATCAAAACGGCGATATCTACAAAAAACTCTATCCTGTCAAATACTGCATCGGCTGTGAACTCGAAAAAACAGACTCCGAGCTCCAAGACGGCAAATGTCCTCTTCATCCCAATCGTGAACTAGAAATCAGAGAAGAAGAAAACTACTTTTTTAAATTCTCCAACTACCAGGACAAACTCCTCAAACTCTACACCGACAACCCCAACTTCGTCGTTCCAACTTCCAAGCTTAACGAAATCAAAAGTTTTGTCGAACAAGGCCTTCAGGACTTCAGTATCTCCAGACTAAAATCAAAAATGCCTTGGGGTGTTCCAGTTCCTGGTGACGACGGCCACGTCATGTATGTCTGGTTTGATGCCTTAGTTAACTATATCTCAACCGTTGGCTGGCCCAATGATACCCAACAATTCCAAAAATACTGGCCCGGCATTCAAATCGCCGGCAAAGACAATCTTCGCCAACAATCAGCCATGTGGCAAGCCATGCTTTTTTCAGCTGGTCTACCCAATTCTCAACAAATTCTCATCAACGGATTTATCAGCGTCGACGGTCAAAAAATGAGCAAATCGCTCGGCAACGTCATTGCCCCCCAAGACTTAGTTGATCGCTACGGCATCGACGGCGCCCGCTACATCCTCACAGCCATCGGCCCAGTCAACGGAGACATAGACGTCACTTGGGAAAAATTTGACACCATCTACACTTCAGCCCTCTCCAACGGCCTCGGCAACCTCGTCTCTCGCGTCGCCAAACTAGCCCAAAAAAATCAAACCACCATAAACCCAACCCAACCCCAAATCTCCCCAACCTTAAAAACTGCCGGCTACCACCAACACTTCAAAGACTATCAACTACACTTAGTCTTAGAAGAAGTCTGGCGAGAAATTTCCAACGTCGATAAAAAACTTGACCAAACCCAACCTTGGACTCTCCAACCCGACCAGGCAAACCCACACCTTCAGGAATACATTCAAGATATTCTAAACATCGCTTACGCTTTAAAACCTTTCCTCCCTCAAACATCCAATACCATCCTCAATCACTTCCAAGGACCCAAAGTAGAAGCTATTGACCCCATCTTTCCACGACTAAAATAACCTCACTCGATCATCCCCTTCAATACTCTATACTTTATATAAAATACTCTACACTCCTTCAATGCTCGACACTCATTGCCATCTCAACTTAGAACCCTTAGTCGACGACTGGCAATCACATCTCCAACAAGCAATCAGTCAAGACATCACCACCTTCATCATCCCCTCAGTCGACCTCCCCTCTAGCCAAACAGCCATTGACATCGCCACCGAATCTGACCACTGCTATGCCGCCATCGGTATCCACCCCCACGAAGCCGCTTCACCCTCTCATCAAGACCTTCAAAAAATCAAACATGACCTCATTTTTTTTGCCAAGAACAAAAAAGTCGTCGCCATTGGAGAGACTGGATTAGACTACTTTCGCCTCGACGAAGAGAACAAACACCAAAACATCCAATCACAACATCAACTCTTTTCCCTTCACTTAAAACTCGCTCAGACTTTAAATCTACCCACCATCATCCACGTTCGTGATAATCCAGACCAAGCAACCGCTCACCAAGATGCCTTAAATCTTATCAAACAAACTCCCACCCAAGCCATTCTCCACTGCTTTTCTGGCGATCAGGAATACCTCCGGCAAGCCCTAGATTTAAACCTATATATCAGTTTTGCCGGTAATCTCACTTTTAAAAATGCTCAAGACCTCCAACACCTGATCACTCAAGTCCCTCTAAACCGTCTCCTCCTAGAAACCGACGCCCCCTACCTTAATCCCAACCGAGGCCAATGGCCCAATACTCCTTCAAACATTACCCAAACCTACCAATTTACCGCCCAACTACTAAATCTCTCAGTCAAAGAACTTTCGCACCAAATCCACCAAAACACCAAAACTCTATTTGGGATTTAATCATTTAAAACATATAATAGCTTCACCGATCATCCAAACCAACTCCTCGAAGTCTCAGATATACTCTATACTGTACACAAAGTACCAATACTTTTTTTCATGGTCAAAAAATACATTCGCCGCCACCCAGTCAGAACCCAAAGAGCTCTCGAAATTCTTCCCGGATTTGTATCTTGGTTCCTTATCCTTTTTCCAATCTGGGGCTCTCTCGTTGTACCAGAGTTAGTCGCCTACTACATAATCACTTTTAGCGTCTACTGGCTCTACCGCTCCGTCACCATGGCCATCTTAGCCACTTTTGCCCATATCAAAATCCAAGCCTCAGCAAAATACAACTGGCTCAAAGACGTCAAGAAACTTAAAAACTGGCAAAAAGTAAACCACGTCATCATTATCCCAACCTACAAAGAGCCACTAACTACTCTAGAAAGAACTCTAGAAACCCTTTCTCAACAGACTTTTCCCACCAAACAAATTTCCATCATGATCTCTTTCGAAGACCGCGAAGGAAAACCAGCCAGAGACAAAGCCAAAGCACTCAAACAAAAATTCTCAAAACATTTCAAAAATCTCTGGACCACCTATCACCCAGACTTAGAAGGTGAAGTTAAAGGCAAGAGTTCCAACACCTCATGGGGCTCCAAAATCGCCAAGAAAAAACTCATCGACCAAGATGGAGAAGACATCAATTTTGCCACCATCACCAGCCAAGACGCCGATGCTATCCTCCACAACAACTACTTCTCAGCCCTCACTTACGAATTTCTAACCCACGAGCATCCTCACCTAAGAATCTGGCAAGGAGCCATCACTTTTTACAACAACATTTGGAGAGTCCCTGCTCCTGTGAGGGTTTTAGCCTCAATTTTTTCGGTCACCTCAATGTTTATCCTCATGAGAAAAGACCGCCTAGTTAATTTTTCTACCTACTCAACCAGCCTCAAGCTCATTCACAAAATTGGCTATTGGGACACCGATGTCATTCCTGAAGACTATCGTCTCTTTTTTAAAGCTTACTTCCATTCACAAGGCAAAGTAGAAGTTGATCCCATATTTTTACCCATCTACGCCGATGCTGCAGAAGCCGATGGTTTTTGGAACACCATGGTCAACCAATATGAGCAAATCAAACGTTGGGCTTGGGGTGTCAGCGACGACGCCTACATCATTAAAAACTACCTCACCAGCGAAGGTATCCCTTTTTTAGACAAAACCATTCGCGTACTCAAAGTCATCGAAGATCATTTTTTATGGCCAGTCAACTGGTTTGCTATCACCATCAGTGCCCTTATGCCTCCACTTCTTAACCCAGACTTTGCTCGAACTTCACTCGGCAAAACACTACCTCAAGTAGTCAGCAGCATCCTCACCATGACCTTGATCTCTCTCTTTGCAGCCTTTCTAATCGACGCCCGCAACCGCCCACCCAGACCTGAAGGAGTC
>CBDUQH010000055.1:0-7980 GCA_965369335.1 uncultured bacterium | reverse complement strand
ATCTTTTTCAATCTTTTTTACCCAGTTAAGTCAAAACAAACCCTGGTTACTAAAATACCCTCTATCTCTAATTTGGATTGGCATATACGCTACATTGGTTGTATCATTCCTCAGTATCATAATTCACAAAAAAACCACCAATCATGAAAGCCCAAAACCAAAACGCTCAAAATAACGTAGCTATCTTAGGACAGGGAGAAGTCGGACAGGCAATTAAACAGCTAGTAGAAACAAAATACCCAGTTTTTACTCGTGAAATAGACTACGACAACATCAAAGACAATCCCATCGACATCCTTCATGTTTGTATCCCTTACTCCGACAAATTCGAAACTATCATCGAAGACATCATCAACGAACTCAAACCTAGACTCACCATCATCAACTCCACCGTCAAACCAGGAGCCACTCAAAATATTCACCAAAAAACTCAAGCCAATCTAGCCCACACTCCATTTATGGGTGTCCACCCAGTCAAACCAGGCAAACAATTCCAACACCCTGAGAGCTCTCAGTCACTCCATCTTTTTGACTACTTCACTCGCTTTACCAAATTCATCGGCCCAGTTAACCAACAAAGTGGACAACTTGCCCAAGACCATTTTGAAAGTCTAGGTATTAAAACACAAAAATTTAACAACTCCACCGAAACCGAACTCGCCAAAATACTCTCCACCACCTACTACGGTTGGAACATCCTTTTTGAAAAATGGGTTCACAGCCTCTGCCAACAAAATGATTTGGAATTTGATAACGTCTACACCAAATACAACCTAAACTACAACCAAGGCTACCAAGATATTTTGCCCCACGTAGTTAGACCAGTTCTGAAACACCACCAAGGCGAAATCGGTGGACACTGCGTCATCCCCAATGCTGAAATCATCCAAGACTGGCTCAAAGACGATTTCACAGGCTTCATGCTCGACCAAAACAAAAAATTATCTCAGTAGCCAACACTATTTCCGCCATCTAGACGCCTCTTCGTTTGTAATCTCGGTTCAAAAACCTCAAAATAAATCAATGGCTCAAAAACCCCCATCATTTTTCAAACCCAGTCAAAAAAAACTACTCGTATTTATCTTAATTCTTCTGGCTGCCTCCACCCGCTACTTCAAACTGACAACATTATTCCACTGGACTCTAGATGAAGAATTTTGGTCATACCTTCCCCACAACTTAGCCACAGGCTATCACTTCCCACTTATTGGTGGACACATCGGCGGCACAGGCGTCTATTCAGGACCTACTTTTGTTTGGCTCATGGGTGTCATCTTCTTCGTCATCCGATCCAACCCAGTCTTAATCGCCTTTTTTGTCTCCACCGTTGGTATTATCACAACTTTCCTTATCACCAAACTAGCTTCAAAATATCTCTCTAAGTCCACCGCACTCCTGGCTGCCTTTCTATACGCCTCATCCACCCTTGCCACCATCTACGATCGAAAATACTGGAATGCTTCTCTCGCCCCTATCTTGTCTCTTACCTCGATCTATCTAGTCCAAAAACTAATCAAAAAGCCAACCCACAAAATGGCCTTTTTACTAGCCACTGTCTCAACTCTTTCTATCCACGCACACATGACTGGCCTAGTCGTCGTGGCCTTTTCTTTTTTGAGTTTCTTTATTTACTCTATCTCCAAAAAGCATTTCAAAACCTTCTTAATTACTTTTCTTATCCTTCAAACTCCACTTCTAATTTTTGACATTCGCCACCAATTCACCAACTCCAAAGCTCTAATCAACTTAGCCACTTCATCTTCAAACCAAGTCCAGGAATATACCCAACCACCCTTGCCTCACCTCTTTAACCTAACCACCAAAACATTCTCTCGCCTCCTATATACTCCCTCATCTGACATTGCCAACGAACTCACTCTCTGCACTCAATACGCCAACAAAAGATCAATTTCACCTCTACCTTTTCAAATCATCACCTTAATCCTACTTGTTTACTCACTATATTTACTAAAACACAAAAATCCATTCTCACTGCTTCTCTTTCTCAACTTACTATTAGTCATCACTTATAAACTTTTTTCTCCACAAAATTTCTATCCGGGTCAGCTCGCCGAATATTACTTCCTCCCTTCTTTTCCAATCTTTTTTATCTTAGCCGCAACTCTAGTCACCGCTCTTTACAAAAAAGCTCCTCTTTTTATCTCTACTCTTATCTTATTCATCATCATTATCAACCTTCACACTACATTTAACCTCACACACACTGATAGTTTTGCTCATAAAAACAAATTAATAACCCAACTTCTAAACCAAATGAGTGATAAATCATTTACTTTCAACGTAACTGGACACCCTTGCAAGATCTACGGATATCGCTACTTACTTACTTATTATCAACACGAGCCCGCCATCAGTTATCTAGACGGCAGCTTCGCTTGGCTGTATCAAAAAAGACTACCCACCAATCCAGCACCTTACTCAATTACCATCGACAACGACTCTGCTACAATTTATCTAGACTATGCCAATCAATAAACTTCTTACCCTTTCCAAATCACAAACTGCCAAAGATTCTCTCGTCAGTTTTTCAGGTCAAGTATCCGCAGGAATATTTGGAGCCATTTTTATGGCACTAGCCGCTCGAGTTCTAGGCAAAGAATCATTTGGAATATTCTCACTAGCTCTAGCCACCGCAGTCATCATCAAAGACATCGTCGATCCTGGACTCAACTCAGTCCTTCTCAGGTTTGTCCCTGCTCAAAAAGATCAAAAAACCGCCAACGCTTTCATCAGATATGCCTGGGTGGTCAAAACCATCTACTACTCAGTCCTAATCCCTTTGGCTCTAATTTTTAGCCGCTTCTTAAGCACCATTATCTTCAAACGCTTCTATCAAAACCTCATCCCTCTTACTCTAGTTTTAACTCTAGCCCTATCCTACGCTGCTTTAGTCTCTGGAATGTTTCAATCTAAAAAACGCTTCACAGCCGATGCTTTTTTTACCGCCTCACAACCACTACTCAGGCTTACCTTCCTTATTTTACTTTTCTCCTTTCATCAAATTTCAGTTCAATCACTAATCATCATCAACTTCACTGCCTATTTTATTATCACCGCCATCGCCATCTACAACCTAACTCCTCAGTTTATCTACTCGAAACTCAACCCATCTCAAAAATCCCAAGCCAACAAATTTATGGCTCCTGTGATGCTCTCCACAGCCACAGGTACACTTACCGATAGAATCAATCTTTACATCACCAACCAATACACCAATCCAGCCCAAGTTGGTCTGCTTGCCGCAGCTATCCAACTCTTTGTCCCCACCAAGCAAATCGCCGGCTCAATGAGCAATGTCTTTGGTAGCCGATTTTCAGGACTTACTTCCGATGCCCAAGCCTTTCAATACCTCAAAAAAACCTTGTTCCTAGTCATCTTTCTTGCTCTAGGCCTAGTTTCAACTGGTCTTATCGCCAACCCTCTCATATCATTAATATTCGGTCACGAGTACCTTCCTGCAGTTACGGCCTTTAGAATCCTCACTTTGGCTTTTGGCCTTTTTCTTATCCAAGTGCCCTTTTCCTCCATGCTTATGTATTACAAAGGCCGATCAGACATTCTAGCTCACCTAGCCATTCTCCAACTCATCACCACTTTTGTTACTAACATCTATTTAATACCCAAACTTGGCATTAACGGCGCCGCTTGGGCATTTTTTGTCACCATTCTAATCTCAGCCTCGGCCACCATGGCTTTGTCACTAACCGTTAAAAACAAACACCACACATGAGTCAATCACATCAAAACCACAGCTCCTACTGGGACAACGAAAAACAAATAGATTTCTTTGACTACGAAAGAAATCCTGCCTTAATCCCTCTTTTTAAACCCAACGAGCTCGTCTTAGACCTAGGCTGTGGCGACGGCGCAGTGGGGGAGTATTGGCGACAAAAAACCTCATCCAAAATCATTGGCCTCGATTTTTCCCACACCGCTCTTACTCGTGCCCAAAAAAGAAAAGTCATTCCCATCCAATCCAACATAGACCACAGCCTTCCCATCCAATCAAACTCAGTCGATACCGTCTTTTTTGGCGACGTCATCGAACACATCTACTCACCCAAAATTGCCATCCAAGAAATACACCGTGTTCTAAAAACCGGAGGCAGACTCATCCTTTCTTGCCCCAACATGGGCTACTGGCGCTATCGAATTCACTACCTTCTCCACGGTCTATTTCCTGAAACTGAGTGGATAGAGCCCGAACTCTACAACTCCCAACATATCCGCTTCTTCAACAAACAATTACTTTATCAAATTCTAGACAAGTATCATTTCCAACCCACCCAATTTATCGGTGTCAGTCGCCGCCGCCTAGACCAACCCTTCCTTAAAAAGCTCCCCTCTCTTTTTGGCATGATCATGTTAGTCGAAGCCATCAAAACCAAATGAGCATCAGTAGCAAAAACAACAATATCACTTCACACACAGTAGTCAGAAACGAAGACAGGTTTATTTACTTCACCATCAAATCAGTCATTGACCACGTCGATCAAATGTTTATCTACGACACAGGTTCTACCGACAAAACCGTCGATATCATCAAGTCTTTCAACTCACCCAAGATAATCTTCAAAAAATTTGGTCCCCAATCCCCACCACAAATCACCAAACTTAGACAACAGCAACTAAAACTCACCAAGACCAAATGGTTTCTCATCCTAGATGGAGACGAAGTTTGGTGGCATGACTCTATCAAAGCTCTTGTTAAACTCGCTAACTCCAACCCAAAGGGTATTTGGGGTGTGATTACCCCAACCATTAACTGTATCGGTGACATCTACCACTACCAAGAAGCCGCCGCTGGTAAGTACCAATACGGTGACATCAAAGGCCACTACGCCGTACGCCTTATCCAAAAACTTCCAGGCCTCTATCTCAAAGACTCATACCCACTAGAAGGTTACTTTACCAAACAAAACAAACTCATCACCGACTATCACTCCCACCTAAAACTTTTAAACAGACCATATCTCCACCTTACTAACTTATCCCGCTCCACCGCCAGCGAATCAAACGTCATTTCTAGGGATAAAAAGTATGAACTCGGCATTCCCTTTGACAAACACTTCAAATATCCTCAAGTCTTTTACCAGCCATATCCTCAAATAGTTCCCAACCCATGGGTCAAAGCCACTAACTCAGAAAAACTATTCTCGGCCCTTATAACCCCACTTAAAAAAATAAAACGCCGCCTTACTTAACTTTATAGACTCCCATGGTCACCCAATAAAATCGATAAAGCATTGGCAGTTTTCTTAACCACATTTCCAACTTAATTGTCGGTTTTAACAACATTCTCATCAACTCTTTCAACCAACCTATTTTTGTAGGCACAATCACCAACATCATCGACACCAAAAAATAATAATCCACAAACTCTGGTTCAAAGTACTTACCAATCACTCTCTCATACTCTCCAAAATCAAAAGCTTTCTCACCCGGAGTATGTTCTTTACTTGGACTAAACTTTCTTCCCATCCAAGCAAATGGGTTATAGTACCCTGGCTCACTCGCTACAAACATCACTCCATCTTTTTTCAACACACTTGCCACTTGTTCTACAATCTCTTCAAACGGGTGCAGATGGTGCAAAATTGATCTACAAAACACTACATCATAACTTCTTCCCAGCTTATCCAGTTCCTCTGCATCTCCCACAAACGCCTTAACTTTAGGAAACATCTTTTTTATTTCACTAACCATCCTTTCTGAAATATCAATCGCCTCGATATTTTTTGAATGCTTAACCACCAAACTTATATCACTCTGGCTAGCTCCAATCACCAACACTTTCTTGTTTCTGAGATAATTATCCATCAGTTCTTCTAGTTTCGGTTGGTACTTATACCCAAAAAGTACTTTATACAAATCCAAATCGAAAAAAGATTTAAACCGAGGCCTATCTTTGTTAGCCTCGTACTCATAGTCATAAACTTGTTTTTCGGCTAACTTTCTCTTCTTGTCATCCGTCTTTTTAGACATAAACTCCTTAAAAAAACCATCTTGTCAGAATATAATCATAACACTCAAAAACCACAAACCCATATGACAAAGAAAAACATCCTATTTCTAAACCTCTATTCCAACAAGATTAAAAGAGGGGCCGAATCTTTTTCCCATCAACTAGCCGACAAACTTTCACCCTACCACCACATCACCTACCTCAAAGGCAACTCATCGACCATGCCTGCCAACCAGTTTTCAGGGTCTTTTATCAACCGACTCAGAAAAAGGTTCTTCATTGATACACCAGCCCTCCAAGTCTTACTTTTTAGCCTCAAACAAATTCCCCACATCTTCACATCAAACTACCATCTAATCATCCCCTTAAACGGTTTTTGGCAACTGCTAATTCTCAAAATCATCCAGCCATTCAAAGGTTACAAAATCCTCATCACTGGACACTCTGGTCCAGGGTGGGACGAGCGCTTTAACCTCTATCTCCACCCCAACCTATTTATCGCTACCACCAAACCAACTCTAAACTGGGCTAAAAAAACCTGCCCGTGGACAAAATCAACCCTTATTCCCTACGGTATCGACCCTAAAAACTTCAATCCCGGGATAAAACTCCCCGGGATAAAACATCCCGGGATCAAAGAGCCAATCATCCTTTGTCCCGCGGCTCTAGTTCCCTACAAACAAATCAATTTAGCCATCCAAGCTGTCTCGAAACTTGAAAAAGCCAGCCTGCTAATTCTCGGCCAAGGCCCGCTCAAAAAACAACTCAATCAACTAGGTAAACAGCTTCTAGGATCATCTCGTTTTCAAATCAAATCAGTTCCCTACTCTCAAATTCCATCGTACTATCAACTCGCTTCCATCATCACCCTCCCCAGCCTTCCTCAAGAAAACTCACCCATGGTCTTTATTGAATCACTTGCAGCCAACAAAAACATCGTCACCACCAATGCACCCAGAAACCGTTGGATGCTCCAAAAATCAGGCTACTACGTTGATCCAACCAACATCAACCTATATGCCAAGACACTCAAAAAAGCACTCAAATCCCAACCCAACACCCAAACCCCTCTTCAAAAATTCCTTTGGCCAAGAGTCATCCAAAAGTACCTCAAAGCCATCAACCAGTTATAATCATCTTATGAAAACCGCTTTAATATCAATCATTATCCCCACCTACAACGAACAAGACCATATAGATAACTGCATCAACTCCCTCAAAAACCAGACTTACAAAAAAACTGAAATCATTGTTGTCGATGATGGTTCCACTGATGGCACCAAAGCCATTCTCAAAAACACTCCAAACATCACTTTTCTCGAACAAAAACACGCCGGACCTGGCAAGGCTAGAAACTTAGGAGCCAAAAAGGCTAGGGGAGACATTTTGGTTTTTGCCGACGCCGACATGATTTTTGACTCAAACTTCATCAAAAACCTCACCTTACCCATCATCAAAAACCAAACCATCGGTACCTTCACCAAACAAGAATTCGTTAGTAACCACCAAAACCCCTGGGCACAATCGTGGAGTTTGGTCAGAGGTTTTGAAAAAGGCAAAATGCACCCAACAAACTTCCCTGACCAGCAGCCTCTATTCCGAGCCATTAAAAAGTCCGCCTTTATAAAAGCAGGTGGCTTTGACTCTAACCGTGGTTACGACGACGACTGGAGTATCTCAGAAAAACTAGGCTCCCTTGCCACCCACGCCCCCAAAGCCTATATCTACCACGCCAATCCAGATTCGCCTTCACAAATTTACCAACAAGCCAAATGGATGGCCAAAAGAAAATACAAATTTGGCATCATCGGCAAGCTTGGTAACTTATCGAAACTATTTTTACCCTTGTCAACGTTCTTTGCTACCATCGAGTTACTCAAACACCGATCTCCTCACGCCTTTGCCACCAAAATCATCGTCGACCTGGCTTCATGCATCAGAATAATCCAAACCATCTTCACTCAAAAAACTTCAAAGTAACCAATCCTCTATAC
>CBDUQH010000054.1:0-8187 GCA_965369335.1 uncultured bacterium | reverse complement strand
GAAATACATTGTAATAAAGAAACAAAGTAGAACTATGTTGGAATTTTAGAGGATTTGGTTAGGGTTTGGGAAATGTTTGGGTGGAGAAATGGTTGAGTACAGTTTGTGTTGTGGATGTGGGAGAGTGATTTTTGCAGTTTTTACAATGAAGATTAGGTGCAGAATGTAGCTATGATAAAGGTTCGTTTCTAACTACTTAGGTGTAAAAGTTGGGAATCAATTGTTCACAACGTAGTTTCAAGGTCGTTAGCCTCAGAGTTAGTTGACCTTAGAGTTGGGATAGCTCATTAATGGTTTGCCTGGAAACTTTGTTGATGAGGATCGTGTTTTTTAGACTACTTTGATGGGAAAGTGACGAAAGATTTTTTTCAACCTAGTTTCTAAGCCGCTTGCAAGAGAGCTGGCGGACTTTTAAATTGGATCTGGCTCGCTAAGGATTTGTCTGGCTGAAGCTGAGGTTTTGTATGAATGTCTTTGGTGCCAGACAAATGTTGCTTAGAAACTAGGTTGTAGGAGAAAGATGGTGTTGTCAGGCAAATGTTGCCTTGAAACTTGTGGGGTAGGGGAACGGGGAGGGGTGATAAGAAGCTTAAGTGACTTAAGTATCTTAAGAGTGTGAAGCTAGTTGAGGTTGAGGCCTTCGAGGTTTAAGCCTTCAAAATTGAAGTTGCCGGATTCGAGTGAGAGGGTTGAAGTGGTGCACCAGTCGGAGTAATTGGAACCTTCTTCGGCGCGGACTCGGTATTGGTAGGTGTTGCCGTTGGAGACTGTGGAGTCGGCGTAGGATGTGGAGTCGGCGGCGGGGGAGGTGAGTGAAGAGAAGCCGCCTGAGTTGACGTTTCGTTCTATTTCGAAGTTGTCTTCGGAGTCGTAAGGATCGTTCCAGTTAATAGTTATTTGTGAGTTGTCTGAAGCCTTTGTAAGGGTACAAACATTGATGAGTGGAACAGCAGTAGTGAATGAAGCGGCGGTGGAGTTGTAAGCACCTTCAGCACCCTTATCGTCCCAAAATTTTATTCGCCAATAGTAGGTGACACCGGGATTGAGAATGTCGCCACCGTAGTGGATGTTGGAGGATCTGGTATTCTCTGGAAAAGGGGTGATAGTGGTTTGTCCAGAGTCCCACATAACGGTACCGGTGAAGGTGTTATTGGTGTTGACTTCAATTTGGTAGTAGTTTGCTAAGTCAGAAGTGTTGGTGTCATCGAATATGGCTGTGAAGTAGGGTGTGGTGGAAGTGTTAACGGGATTGGTTTGGCCTTCGGTTTCTAGATTGGTGGGTTCGGAAGGGGCGTTGGTGGTGGTGAAGGAGTAGGGAGTGCCTTGCGGGTCTGAGAAAGTGTTGGAGCCTGCTGGATCGATGGCATAAGAGCGCCAGTAGTAAGTGGTGTTGGCGGAGAGGGCTGATTGTAGAGTGTAGGTGGCTTGGGTGCCTGAAGCGTAGGCAGTGCTTGATTGGGCGTCTTGGCCTGACCAGCCTGTTTGGGATGAGGTTTGGTCGTAGGTGTTGCAGTTACTATCCATGGCAAGGTTTTCGCAGATGTCGATTTTGTATTGGAGGTAATCGGAGTTGGTGTCGGTGGAGGTGGTTTGGAAAGTGGTTAAGACTGATTGGTTGGTGGCGGTGTCTGAGGGTGAATCTAGTGATGGTGTGACTGGTGATTGATTGCCGGTGAAGTCGAGTGAGACTTTGGTGAAGGAGGATGAAGTGTTGGTGTCTGATGAGGTAGTGATGGCACGGTATTGGAAGTATCTGTCATTGGATGAGCCAATGGCATTACCTGAGGGGTCGTGCATATAATCTCCAACTCTTTGGAGATTATCAATCCAGACAGTGCGGCCGAAGTCGTTGTCTGTGAAAGATAAGGTTAAGTTGGTGACGGCGTTTTGCCCCGAAGAAAGGATATTTCTGGTGTCGATGTACTCGGTTTGCCATTTGAAGACTGAAGCGTTGGCAGTAAAACCAGATGAAGGGAAAGTGCTGCTGGCGTCCCACTCATCGACGGTGGTGGCTCCAGTGGAAGCGGTGATGGCGTTGACAATTCCTTGGGCGATGTAGGTGGTGTCGTCGACTGTTTCTTTGACGATGATGGTTTCTCCAGGATAAATGTTTTCTCCGGCTTGGAAGGCTCCGAAGGTAGTGGAGTCGATGGTAAAGGAGAGGTCGTTGGAGTCGGCAATAAGATTGCCTGAATCGAGAGCTGCGGCGAAGTCGATGGTGATTGGATGGACTCGGGTGCCGTACTCGAATGCTTGTCTGATTTCTGAAGCTGAGCGGGCGGTGTCGGAGACCCTGACTTCGTCGATGTGGCCGTTGAAGTAGTATCCGGCTGAGGTGTATTGGCGACCGATGGTGGCTCCAGCGACCCAGCCTGTTGCTGTGGCTAAGGTGCCAGTGATGGGAACTTCTTGGCCGTTGACGTAGATGTGGTTGTTAGAACCATCCCAAGAAGCGGCAATATGCGTCCATTGGTGGGTTTTCACTAGACCGTCGGCGGTGATGGCGATACCGTCGGCATCTGAACCGGTGCTACGCCAGTTATAGAATTTGATGGAGCCATCGTTGTCGACAGTTAAGGCCATGTCGCCGATGGCACCATTGGTGTCGGTGATGGAACGGAAGATGCCAGCTCCGTAGGTGGCTTGGTTGCTGGAGAGAGAAGTGGGGTTGACCCAGGCTTCAATGGTGAAGTTGCCGGTGCCGGTGTGTTCTTGGATTAAGTCTTTTAGGTAAAGAACGTCATCGGAGCCGTCAAGGTGTCTGGCTTTGCCGATTTTGCCGTCGGTGAAAGTAGCTCCAGTGACAAAGAGTTGGTTGCCATTTCCAGACGAGTCGTTGAGGAAGTAGGCCTCGCCAGAGACTTCTTCCATTTGCCAATAACCAACGGTGTTGGAGTCGGTGAGAGGGTGAGTAGCTCCTGATTCTGAGAAAGAAGATTGGAGGTAAGTGCCAGGGCGATCGGCAGCGATGTCGAGTTTGAGTTTATTGTCTGAAGTGAGATCGGTGGAGGTAATGGGTTTGTTGATGTGAAAATCTCGGCCAGATTGGTAGATTTGTTGAATGTCGTCGGTGGCTAAAGCCTCTTTGAGGAGGACAACTTCGTCGATTTCGCCTTGCCAGTAGGTTGAGAAAGCAGAGCGACCGCCGATCCAGATTTCATTGGCACCATCTAAGACGTAAGCTCCAGCGTGGGCTGTGGTTCTCATTAAAACACCGTTGATGTATTCTCGGATGTTGACACCGTCCCAGGTGGTGGCGACGTGAGTCCATTGTTCTGGCATTAGGGTGTTGGCTCCGGTGCCGGCTGTCCAAGCCCAAGTGGTTGAGTTGGTGTAGATGGCAGAGATGTATTGGTTGCTAGTACCCCAACCGAACTCGAATGCGTTTTCTTTGTTGGCGATGATGTCTTGATTGCCGATGGAGGCGTCTGGTTTGACCCAAGCGTGGAAGGTGAGGCCTTTGTATTCTTCGGTGGCATTGGCAGAAGTGTCGTCGATGGTGATGGCGTCATCAGAACCATTGAAGGTGCGGGCTTTGCCTTTGTAGCCATTGACTATGCCAGTGGCTAAGTTGGTGCCGACGATTTCGCCGTCTAGATTATTGGAAGAAGCGTCGAAGATGTCGTCGCCGGCATTGTCACCGTTGGTTTCGTCTAATGGCCAGTAGCCGATTAGGTTAGGGTGGTTGGAAGGGTCGTATGAGTCTAACTCAAGGCTGGCTGAGCCTTGGGTTTTTTGGGTGGTGTTGGTGGATTTGACTAATGGAGAAGGGGTGAATGGGGTCATAGTGGCTTGGAAGATTTTGTAGTTGGTGCCATCCGAAGCCGAGTACCAAAGTCTGATGGCGTCGGTATCATTGATCATTGAGGCAGTAACGGTTTGGTCGTCGTCACCGAAACCGGCACCTCCAAGGGGAATCCTGCCTCTGGAAGTGCTAGTGTTGGCATTGGCAAGTAGGCCATTGTAGTGTTTTGTCCAAGTGAGACCATCTGGTGAAGTGGCCCAGAAACCCCTCCAGTTGGTGCCGTCGTGACCGTTGTAGAACATGTAATAAGCATCGTTAATTTTGACTACGTCGCCGACAAAGACATGGACGTCGTCGCCCCAACCAGAACTTCCCAAACCCATTTTGCCGTTGCCTTCGCAAACTAGATCGCAGTTGGAGGCGGTGGTGTTGTCGAGTTTCGACCAAGTGAGACCATCGGCAGAAGTGGCGTAGTAGATTCTCCAAGTGGCTCCATCGTAGCCGGAGTACCACATTTTGTAGGTGCCACCGTCGTTGATGATGGCTGAGTTGGAGAGTAAGACATCATCACCTCTACCGTTGGTACCGATAGGTAGCCTACCATCGGTGGAGGTGGTATCGGAGTTGGAAGGGACAGCATTGTTGTATTTGGTCCAAGTTTTACCTTCGTCTGTGGATGTAGCGTAGTAGATTCTTTGGCTGGCGCCATCGTTACCAAGGTACCACATTTTGTAGGTAGTGCCTTCTTGAAGAACGTCTAGAGCATAAACGTGGGCGTCGTCACCAGTTGTGTTGGTGCCAAGGCCAAGGCGACCACCACCGCCGCAAGCTCCGTCGCAAGTGCCGGTGGCGGTGTTGTTGACTTTGGACCAGTTGAGACCAGCTGAAGAAGTGGCCATAAAGATACGGTAGTTGGTGCCGTCGGAGGCTCCGTACCACATTTTGTAATCGCCGATGTTGGAATCTTTGATTGTGGCGGGGAATTGGATGTGGGCGTCGTCGCCGGTACCGGTGTTTCCGAGTCCAAGGCGGCCATCTCTACCCCAAAAATTGTAGTTGCCGGCTTCGGAAGTGTTGTTGGTTTTAGTCCAAGTGTCGGCATCAGAAGAAGTAGCCAGGAAGACTCTGTAGTCAGAACCGTCGTGACCTGAGTACCAAGTTTTATAGGTGGAGCCGTCGAGAATGAGTGAAAAAGTTTCGGTGTAGAGATCGTCGCCAGTGCCAGAAGTACCTAGGGGAATGCGTCCGTTGGTGGAGGAAGAGTTGGAAGTGGAGGGGACTGAGTTATCTGATTTGGTCCAAGTCAAACCATCTGAAGAAGTAGCGGTGTAGATGCGACCGGCTGCACCATCCCAGGCGGTGTAGAGCGCTCGGTAAGTGGAACCGTCGAGTAAAACAGCAACGGCGTATGGGCCAACGTCATCGCCTGTGCCACCAACTCCTGGTGGGATACGTCCGTTGGTGCCAGTGGTGTTGGAGGCAGATTCGATGGAGTTGTCGTATTTAGTCCAGGTTAAACCATCTGAAGAAGTGGCGTAGAGGACTTGGTAGGTGGCACCATCGTAGCCGGTGTACCACATTTTGTAGGTGGAGCCGTCTTTGATGACCGAAGGATGAATGGCATAGACGTCGTCGCCGGTGCCTGAGGTGCCTAGAGGAATACGGCCGTTGGTGCCAGTGGTGTTGGAGGCTGATTCGATGGAGTTGTCGTATTTAGTCCAGGTTAAACCATCTGAAGAAGTGGCGTGGTAGATGCGGTAGTTGGTGCCGTCCGAACCTGAGTACCACATTTTGTAGGTGCCACCATCGTTGATAACGGTTCCTGCTAGGACATGGGTGTCGTCGCCGGTGGTGTTGGAACCAAGAGGGATGATGCCATTGCCAGATTGTGGACTGCATTTAGTATCACAAGTAATGGTGGTGTAGTTGTTGTATTTATTCCAGGTGAGGCCGTCTTCTGAGACGGCATAAAAGGCACGATAGTTGGTGCCGTCATATCCTGTGTACCAAGCTTTATAGAGACCATCTTCTTGGAGGACTCTCATACCAGTGACGTGGACGTCGTCGGAAAAGCCATTGCCTCCGAGACCAATGCGACCGTCTGTTCCCGGATCATCGACTGTGTAGGCGGTGGCACGGTTGTTGGTTTTTTGCCAGTTGAATGATTGGGCAGAGGGGGTGGCGACAGAGATGTTGTTGTCAAAAGATTCGAAGCTGGTTTCGTTGGCTGTGGGAGTCCAAGATTCCCAAGTGCCGTCGTTGGGATCGGAAGTGGCACCGGTTCTGGTTTGGAATTGGATTTGAGAAGCGGTGTAGTTGGCGATGACTTCGTCTTGCGATAGGGGAATGGAGTAGAGTTTGGGGGAGTCGAGGACAACCCGGGCGTCACCGGAGCCGTCTTGGGCTGAACCAAAAAAGATTTGGGTGTAGGTGGGGGTAGTGCCTGAAGCCGAGCCGATAAGAGTGCCGTCAACATAGAGGTAGTAAGTTGAACCGGAGCGAGTGGTGACGACGTGGTGCCAGTAGCCATCGTCGAATCTTTGAGAGGAAGTGATAGCGGATGAAGGCCCGCCTGAGCCTGGAACTGATATTTGACCGGAGGTGTTGACTGAGAGACGGAGGCCTACAGCTGAGGCTTGGGCTAGGTCGGCGAAGTAGATGGCTGAAGTGGGGCGGGTGTTGATTTTGACCCAAGTTTCTAGAGTGACGTCGGCGGATTGTGAAGGGGAGATGGATGAAGAGGCTTGGTCGTCGGAGCCGTCAAACATTAAAGCACCAGCTCCCCAGCGGAGATTGTCACTGGTCCAACCAGAAGTGAGGGCGGCGTCTTGGGAGGTGGTGTCGGAGAAGTTGGAAAGAGAAAGATCGCAATCTGAGGGGGTACCGTTACAAGAAGTTCCTTCAGCGTCGTTGTTGGCGGTGGTGCCTGAGGTTTCGTTAAAGTTCCATTGGGCGATTCTATTGTAGGCGGCAGAAGGAGTGGCGGTTTCGCCGGATGTGGTGGCGGTGTTGAATGTGTTCCATGAAAGTAGGTCTAAGCTGGTAATGGAAGCGGCACCAAGATCGATTATATCTGAGTTAAAAACTGAGTAAGGACGGCGTTGGGCGTTTAAGCGGATTTCTTCGTCGGAGCGGGCGACGTCGGAGATGCGAACGTCGTCGATAAGGCCATCGAAGCGTTGGGTGGTCCAGCTAGTGCCGCCGGCTCCGATGTGTAGTGCTCCACCATTTCCTCCGGCAGTGGCGGAGTTTGAAGTGAAGACAAGTTTGCCGTTTAGATAGAATTTTCCGACTGTTCCTCTTCTGGTGTAAGCGACGTGTTTCCATTGGCCGTCCTCTTTGATCTCAACACCTGAGTTGATCCAGCCAAAAGTGCTTGTCCAGAAAGAGAGCTGTTGGATGCTATCGTTCCAAAGGGCAAAAATAAAACCTGCTCCGTTGTGGGTGCCAGCGATAGCTTTGTAATCGTCACCGATATCGTCTGGGTTGATCCAAGCTTCGATAGTGTAGTCCTCTGAAAGAGTAAATTGATTGGAGTCAGCTACTGAGATGTAGTCGGTGTCGGCGGTGTTAGTGGTGGCGTAGTCTCCAATGAGTGAGGAAGAGGAGAAAGCGGCTGAACCAGTGAAAGTGCCGTGGTGACCGTTGCCTGAAGAATCACAGGCGTCTTCACCTCCTGAACAAGTGTCATCTGAACCTTCGTCCATATGCCAAAGACCGATGGTGTGTTCGTCTGAGGCCATGGGTTGGTAGTAGGTAGTGAGTTCAGGGGAGGCGCCAGAGCCGAGGTCTTTGAGTCGGTTGAGATCGCCGGATGCGAAAGCTGATGAAGAGTCGTGGGAGGTGGTGGGGTCGATGTGGATGGGGTATACACGATCGGGTGAGTTGAGCCAATCAGTGGGGACGGTTAAGTAGGCTTTGTAGGAATTAGAGTTTAGGTCGTGGATGATTTGAAGGTCGACGGCGTCGGTTCTGTTGCCGGTTGAGTCGTAAGCAAATGGTTTTTCGAAATGGAACAAATAGTTTCCATTTTGGTCGTAAAAGATTGGTGCATAGACATTGTTTAAAATGCGTTGTGGGAGGGCGTTTTGGAAGTTTAGGTCAAAGATGAAGGTGTTTTGGTCAGTTGGTTGATTGAGAATAATCTCTTCTTTGATGCCAGTGGGTTGGGTTTGGTAGAGGATATCAATACCTTCTTGAACATCTTTGAACAGGAGAGTGTCTTGGTTAATTTGTTTGGGTTTTTTGTAGGTGCCACTAGTGTTGGCGAGTTGGAAGTCGAGTTGGGCGTCTGAGTTTTTGATTTGCATGGTGACTTTGGGCTGGTTGGTGTCTTTGGTGCCAAGGTTGGATTGATAAATATCATTTTGGGTGGAGAAGAGAAAGAGAGAGCTTTTTGGTGTTTGATTGAGGTGAGGATTGGATGTGGGTTTGTGTGAGAG
>CBDUQH010000053.1:0-8230 GCA_965369335.1 uncultured bacterium | reverse complement strand
GGGTGGGAGGTATTCTTTGCCTAGTGCAATTGGATTGTCATTAATGATTGCAATTGGGGTGAAGCAGTTTGATCAGATGTTGGAGGGATACTTTTTGATGGATGAACATTTTAGG
Organism: uncultured bacterium; assembly: GCA_965369335.1. Taxonomy (GTDB): domain Bacteria; phylum Patescibacteriota; class Microgenomatia; order UBA1400; family CAYNFZ01; genus CBDUQH01. Next base: position 8,115 of record CBDUQH010000053.1, on the reverse strand, counting down.
ACGGCTGATTTTAGACAAAATTTGCCGGTTGTTATGGCAGTTTTAGGGGTTTGGTACAATAATTTTTTTGAGGCTGATTCTTATGCGATACTTCCCTACTCTCAATACCTTCATCGGTTTCCGGCTTATTTACAACAGGCAGATATGGAGAGTAATGGGAAAAGTGTGACTTGGGATGGAGAGATGGTGGATTATTCGACAGGGCCGATTCTTTGGGGTGAGCCAGGAACAAATGGGCAACATTCGTTTTATCAGTTGATTCATCAGGGAACTAAGTTGGTTCCGGTGGATTTTATAGGATTTTGGGAAGCAAGCCATGAGTTGGGAGATCATCATCAAAAATTGATGGCTAATGTGTTTGCTCAGAGCGAGGCTTTGGCTTTTGGAAGTGAAAACAAAGAAGAAATTTATCGAAATTTTGAGGGCAATAGACCTAGTAATACTATTATGGTGGATAAATTAACACCTAGAAGTTTGGGGCAGTTGGTGGCACTTTATGAACACAAGATTTTTGTGCAGGGGACTATTTGGCAGGTGAATAGTTTTGATCAGTGGGGAGTGGAGTTGGGTAAGAAGTTGGCCAAAGTGGTTTTGGAAGATTTTGAGTTGGATTCAGAGCTAAAACACGATAGTTCAACCAATGAGTTGGTGGAGAGGTTTAGACGGAAGGTTTAGTGGATAAGATTTTGGTTTGGATGAGTTTGGTTTTAAATTCTAGCAAGATGAATAGTATGGTAATGGAGGTGATTAGTAAGCCTTGGTGAAAGCTTGGCGAGGTGAATTTTAGCGAGACGGTGTGGTTGCCATTGGGGATAAGGATGGCTTTTTGATTAATGTTGGCGGGGAATATTTTGACGGGTTGATTGTCTATGGTGGCTTGCCAGTCAGGGTGGTATGCTTGGGTGAGAATTAGCCAAGTTTGTTGGTCTGTGGTAGTGGTGAATGTTTGGGTGGTTTTTGTTTGTGAGATTAGTTTGAGGTCTTGGGTTGTGGGTGGTTGTAAGTCTAGCTGTTGGCTGGTTTCTATAATAGGGTTTGAGAGGAGGTTGTCTTGGTTTGAAGTCAGAAGTTGTCTGGCTGAATCTAGGTTTTTGGTAGGGGTGTAGTAAGGAGTGAAGTAGTACTGAGGTGTCGGTCGAGTGTTGGTGTAGAGGAAATGGGGAGGAAGTTGTGTTTGGGGTGGTTGTGTTTCTAAAATTAATTTTAGATTGGGTTGATCGAGATGTTGTGTGCTAGTGACATGGGTGGCTTGGTTGGTTAACAAGTCTGAGAGTTGAGGTAAATTATAAAAGAGTTCTTGTCTTAGGGTGCGGAAACTGTTGTAGTAATGTAAGTTGTGAGCGTTGTGAACTAGACTATAGTTGGGGCCGAGGTTGTTGTTGAAGTACAAGTAGTCCTGAATGTTGGACCAGCCGTGTTGAAGATAATACTGGCTCCAAGAAGATAAGTTAGAAGAGTGGGTGAAAATAAAAGAATCTTGATCTGGAATTTGGTTGAGGGTTTCTGGTGGGGTTAGAAAATCTTGGTAAGCGACGACAGGATTTAGTTGTTTGGAAAAATGGACGATTTGAAAAACGGATAAGAATAAGATCAGCGGTGAAATTTTTTGAAGGGATTTTTTTGTAAAAATTTGATCGAAGTTTTGGGCGCTGAGTGTGATGATAAAGAAGATAGTCAAGATTAAAAATCTGGAAGGGATTCTGAAGAAGTTGATTAGTGGTAAGTGATAGATGTAGCCCAATGGAGTTTGGTTACCGAGGGCGAGTAGAATTGTGGAAATAATTAAGAAGGCGTCGGGTTTGGAAAATTTTTTGTTTGAAAGGGCTGTGAAGATGATGATTAGAAGAGGAATGATTCCGACATAAGCAAGGTTTTCCCAGTACAAACCAAACTGGTCTAGGTTGATGGTTAGGTTTTGATAGTAACTAGCATCTTTGGTTGTTCCGAGTGAGTTGGGAAGAAAAAAAGTTTTTAGGTGTTTGATGGTAAGTGGAAATTGAAAAATATAGTTGATGTCTGAGCCAGTTTGTCTGCTGGTGAGTTTGGTGTAGTGATACATGGGAATTAATTGAATGGCAGAAAGTCCAAAAGTAATTAGGCAAAAGAGGACTAAGTGTTTGAGGTGGAGTAGGTATTTGGAGGGAAGTTTTTGAGTTAAGGTCCATAAAAATAAGCCGATGATATTGATTAGAACTATTTGTGGAAATCCGGCTAAAAATTGCTGAGAGATGAGTAGAGATAGTAATACAGTTAGGTTGAAAGAAGGTTTATGGAAGTTTTTTTGGTACAGGTAAAAGATGAGTGGTATTAGGCTGGCGGCTTGGATTAAGTTTAGGTGAATAATATGGGTGGCGAAGAAGCTGCTAAAAGCGTAGATTAAGGAGAAACAGATGTTGGTGAAGGGATCGGAGGTTTTTGATTTAAGCCATAGAAACTGAAGAAAAATACTGAGAAGTAACTGAGAGTCCAAGCCCACCAAAGGGGAAAGATTTTAAAGAGGATTAAGTTGGGTAGGTAGAGAGTGCCAGCTTGTCCTTCTGATAATAGTGGCAAACCTGAACCCAGGTTTGGTTCCCAGAGGGGAAGTTGGTTTTGTTTGAGTGATTGAGAGAGGAGCATTTTAAAAGGAAAATTGAGGTGCCAAATGTCGCTGCGGATTATTTCGGGAGTTGAATAGATGCTGAGTTGAGGAAGAAAGAGGGGTGAAAAAAAATAAACAAAAGTGAGTAATGGGATGAGTAAAGTGAGTAGATGAGTGGGGTTTTTAAGAGATGTTAAATTGAATTTAATATTGGACATAAATTTTTGAAGGCTAATTTAGTTGGGATTGGATGTATGAAGAAAGGGATTGGTTTTGTTGAGGGATTAGGATGTATTGGCCTTGAGGGCCGGTTGATTCAGTGAGAGTGTTTTCGGTGGAGAGGTTGATTTGGGTGATTTGAAAATCTTTGATGTTGGTGAGAGTGGGGGCGATGCCAGCGATGGCGCCCAAGTCTATATCTGAGGTGAAAGTGTGGCTTAGTTGTTTGAAGATGTCTGGGGCGTTTTTAACGGCGTCGAGGGAGAGGAGGTCTTGTTTGATGCCAAGGAGGATGGCTTGTTGTCTTTGGGAGCGAGCGAAGTCGGAGGAACCGTGGCGGGAGCGGGCAATTTTTAGAGCCTCTGCGCCGTTAATTTGGTGGGTGCCTTGTTTGTAGTAGATTTGTTCGTAGCGGCATTCGAATTGGCGTTCGAGTTGGAAACCTGAATATTTTTGGTGGACTTCTTCTATCTTTTCTGGGCTCATACCACAGAGGTCTAGTTCTCGGCCTCTGATTGGGTAGAACGGGTCTTCAAAGGTTTCTTCTAGGGTGATTTCGATGCCGTCTAGTTCATCGATGATGGCTTGGATGCCAAAGAAGTCGACTCCGATGAAGTAGTGAGGGGTTAGGCCAGTGACTTTTTGGATGGCTTGTTTAATAACGGAGGCTTTGTCGAAATCTTGGGCATAGGCGGCGTTTAGTTTGTTGGTTTTACCTCCAGGCAGGTCAACCCACAAGTCTCTTGGAATGGAGATAAGGGCTAGTTTTTGAAGGTTTAGATCAAAGTGAGCGAGGGTGATGGAATCGGTTAAATGTCCCCCATCGTGGCCAGCATCACCGTGACCAAGGAGGATGATGTTTAATTCGTCTTGAGGTGGTTCGGTGGGGGTGATGATCTCTGTGATGTCATCGTCTGATTTGGGGTTGGAGGTGGGGTTAACAAGAGAGTTGTTTTTGGGGAAGAATAATTGGAGGGTGAAGTAGGAGATGGAGAGGGAAGTTAGGAAGATGACAACGAGGTAGATGGCTAGAAAGAGGGGGTTGTTTTGGAGTTTGGTGAAAAGTGGGTTGGGGTTGCTCATGGGGGAATTATAGCAGTGGATGTGGTAAGAATTTAATAGGTCCTGTCAGTTGCTTCTCACCAGTCAAACTGGCCTTCGCCAAAAAAGTGCATCGCTTACGCTGCTGGGACTTTTTAGGAGTCCCTCTGCAACTGCCACCCATTAAATTCTTATGGAAGTTGTGATTTCAGGGTTTTCTCAGGTTGGGGTTTATAATATAGGTATGAAGATATTATTAGTTGAAGACGATGAAAAAATAAGCGCCTCGGTGAAAAAAGGATTAGAATTGGAAGGCATGGTGGTGGATGTGGCTTTTGATGGGGAAGAAGGTTTGGATATGGCTTTGGGTGGTGAGTATGGAGTGATTGTGTTGGATGTGATGTTGCCAAAGATGGATGGAATGGAAGTGTGTGAAGAGATTCGAAAAGAAGGGGTTGATACTCCCCTATTGATCTTGACTGCAAGGAGTGGAGTTGAGTATCGGGTGAGAGGTTTGAATTTGGGGGCGGATGATTATTTGCCCAAGCCGTTTGCTTTTGCTGAGTTGGTGGCCAGAGTGAGAGCTTTGGGGAGAAGGTCGGAGAAGTTTGATAAGAATGTGTTGCAAGTGGGGGAATTAAAATTGGATGTGGAGAGGCTGGTGGTTAGTAGAAGTGGTAAGGAGATTGTGCTCTCGAGAAGGGAGTTTAATTTGTTGGAGTTTTTGATGAGGAATAAAGGAATGGTGATGAGTAAAGAGCAGATTATTTCTAAAGTTTGGCCGTATGATACAGATGTGTTGCCAAACACGGTGGAAGTGTATGTGGGTTATTTGAGGAACAAGGTGGATAAGAGTTTTGAAGGTGGTTTAATAAAGACGGTAAGAGGGTTTGGTTACAAATTGGAGGAAGATTAGTCTAATGTTTAGAAGTGCGAGAATAAAGTTGACTGGTTGGTATTTGCTGATGCTACTTTTGGTGAGCGGGTTTTTTAGTATGGTGATTTATAAGGCTGTGATAAATGAGTTGGAGTGGGGTTTTCATCATGTACAGATGAGAATGAGAGCAGAGGAGTTGGGTTTGCCATTGCCTCCTGGTAGGCAGAGGAGGTTTTTTCTGAAGGAGGCGGAGCGTGGTGATTGGGCTGAGGGAGTAACTGAGGATTTTTTGGATGTAAAAGAAGGTGTGGCTCATGTGTTGTTGTTAACAAATGGATTGATTTTGGTGTTGGGAGCTGGTGCGAGTTGGTTTTTGGCGGGGAGAACGTTGAGACCGATTGAAAAAGTGATGAAGGAGCAGAAGAGGTTTGTGGGAGATGCTTCGCATGAGTTGAGGACTCCCCTAACGGCTCTTAAGACTTCTTTGGAAGTGGCTTTGAGAGATAAGAAGTTGACTAAAGTTGAGGCGGTGAAGGTGATAAAAAGTGGGTTGGAGGATGTGGAAGGTTTGGATAGGTTGAGTGATAGGCTGCTTAGGTTGGCTAGGTTTGATAGTGGTGGGTTGAAGATTGAGAAAGAGTTTGATTTGGGAAAAGTGGTGAAAGAAGTTGTGGCTGGTTTGGAGAGAGTGGCGAAACAAAATGGAGTGAAATTGTCGGGAGAATATGGAAGGGTGAAAGTGAGTGGTGATCGAATGGGGATAGAAGATTTGGTGAGGATATTGGTCGATAATGGGATTAAATATACTAAAAAAGGTGGGTGGGTTAAGGTAGTGGTGAAACAGAGTAAAGGGAAGGCGATAATTAAAGTGAGTGATAATGGTGTGGGGATTGCTAATGAGGATCAAGAGAAAATATTTGATAGGTTTTATAGAGTTGACTCAGCTCGGACGAGGAAAGGTTTGAATGGATATGGGTTGGGTTTGTCTTTGGCTAAGCAGATTGTGGATGAACATGGGGGTAAGATTTGGGTGGAGAGTGTGAAAGGGCAAGGGAGTGTGTTTGTGGTGGAGTTGGAAGGGTTGAAGAAAGGCTGAAAAGCTTAGAAGCATAAAAGCTAGTGGCTGGCTATTTATTTGTTTGACTGGTGGGTTGTTCTTTAAGGTGGAGTGTGTCAGACAAATGTTGTCTTGAAACGATATCCAAGAGAAGTATTTTTTCAGGTTGTTTTCAGGAAGTGGGGGTAGGATGTGGATAGTTAAAAATTAAGTTGAAGTTTGGTTGAGGTTGGAGAAGCCGTCTACGTGGCGGCGAGACAAGTCCGCCTTCGCTAAAGCTTCGGCGAGACGAAAGGAGGTGAGAGAGATGAATAAAAAGATTATTATCCCAGGATTTGTGATAGCTGCTTTGAGTGCAGGGTTAGTTTTGACTAATTCGGTGAGTGCTCATGGATTTGGTGGTGATGGGGACTTTGTGGTCAGGATAGCTGAGAGGTTTATCTTGAACCAAGATGAAGTCCAAAGCTTTATGGATGAGATGCGTGAGGAACACCATGCTGAGCGTGAAGCGATGATGGGAGAAAGATTGGATCAAGCTGTGGCTGATGGGAAAATTACTGAAGAACAAAAAAATGTGATTTTGGCTAAACACGAAGAGATTCAGTCTAAGTTGGAAGAGCTAAAAGATTTGGATCCTGAAGAGAGAAGAAATCAAATGCAACAGCTTCATGGTGAAATGAAGACTTGGGCTGATGAGCAAGGTATTGATTTGCCTATGTTTATGGATGGTCGCCCAGGTTTTGGTGGTCCAAAAGGTGGTCGACATATGGGGCGTTGGAGTGGGGATGGAAACTAAGGACAGATTTTTGAGATGAACTCCTGCTGGTGTACAACGGCAGGAGTTTTTGTGGTTAAAGAGAAGCTCAAAAGCACAAAGGAGCAAAGACTCAAAGGCTATTGTGCGGGGGTGGTGATAGTGGTGGTGGCTTGGATGTGTTGGCCTTGAGAAGAGTATTCTTGGTGGTCGTTGGTGTTTAGGGTGACTTTGATGGTGTGCTCTCCAGGTTCAAGTGAGGGGATGTGGTACCAGTCAGAGTAGAGACGAGTGATTTTGATGTCGTCGATGTAGAGATGGGCGTGGCCTTGGCCGAGAGTGTGTTCTAGTGAAGCGTTTTGGGGAGAGAAAGTGAAGTTGGTGGTGGTGAGGTGGAGGTTGTAACCTGCTTTGGGATCGGGGGTTAGGTCGATGCTTATGGTGGGTATCGGAGCTGTTGAGGGGAGTTCAAACATGGGATGGTTCATTTGATGGACTGGAGGGTTTGAGTGAGAGGGTTTAGGGGGGTGTTTTAGAGCATAGTAGGAACCAAGAGGGACTCCGATAAAGGTGCCGATTATCAGGCAAAGAGCAAGGTGTCCGGAGGAAAATTTTTTACTTAGTTTTTTTGCTTTTGGCATGTGATTTTTTGCGCTTGGTGTTAATTTTAAGGTGGAAATATGGATCGAGGATTTGATCTAGACTGTATTTGCCACCGCCAGTGACAAAGATGATGGATAGGATTCCAAACAAAGTGATGTGTGAGTAGACATCTTCGCTAAAGTAAAAGAAAGAGAGGCTGAGAACGGCGACTGCTGTGGCGGCCGTGACACGGGTGCGGAGACCAATGAGGAGAGCGAAGCCAACAAAGAATTCAATGATGCCAGCTGATAGGACCCACATGGCAGCTGAGACAGGGATGACCTCGGTGAGACGGTAGGTTTCAGCGACAAGAGCTGATGTGTGGGGATTGAGTAGTTTTTCGTGGGCAGCTAGGTACATCATGGCAATACCAATACCAGAGCGGAGAATGAGTGGGACGTATTTTTTGTATTTGGTAAAGGGGCTAATAAAAGGCAGACCGATGAGGTCGTCAATACCCGGTTCTGAATTAGCAAGGATAATAAAAGCGATGGCACAAGCTAAAAAGTCTAAGTTGCCGATGAGGTAGGCGTTTTGAGAAACGGCGAGAAGGTAGAGGACTATGGAAGCGTACCCGGCAGGGGCTAGGAGAAATCCGGTCATCATGAGAAAGCCAACTAGAACTTCAAAGAATCCGAGGATGGCGTGGGTGGGGAGGACTGGAGAGATGAGGGTATGCGTGGTGCCCGCACCAATTAGAGCAATACCTAAACTTAGTCTGAGCATCCAACCAATGAGGTTGGAGTAGGATTCGGCTTCTTTTTGGATAAAGCGAATTTCTTTGAGGACGAAAGTGATGTGGGTGGCAAGATAGTAGACGATGGAGACGATGATGATGGTGGTGATGATGAGAAAGAGGTTTAAGGGGTTTGTTAGTGGTTGGAGAAGGTAAGCAAAATCGGGACCGCTGACCTGGTCTATAGCGTCTGATTGAAGGACGTAGC